>CAZPOZ010000253.1:0-5075 GCA_964588235.1 uncultured Planctomycetales bacterium | reverse complement strand
CGTGGTGCGCGCTCTGGGGGCAGTAGCCGCAGTCCTCCGGGCAGCCCCCGGTCTTGATCGAGAGCAGCTGGCAGGCCTGGACGTGCGTGGGGTCGTGCCAGGCGCGGTGGGCCGTCTGGGCGCGCCAGAGCAGCTCCGGGAACGGGAGGCGGTAGAGCGCCTCCAGCTCGTCCGCGGTCCAGTCGTGGCGCAGGGGCGGTCGCACGGGCAGGGCTCCCGGGGGTCGCCCCACCCTACGCCGGGGGCGCCCCTGCGGCCCCGAACGTCCTCACCCCGCGCCCGCAGAGGAGGTCAGAAGAGGTTCGACATGAGCACGAAGAGGCCCCCGGCCACGGCCAGGGCGATGGCCACGTACAGCCACTTCAGGGCGCCGGCGGTCTGGCTCAGGTCGGTCTTGAGGGGCGTGCCCCCGGCGGCCTTGCGGCTGTACTGCAGCACGCGCTGCTTGACCTCGATCTTCGCGGCCTCGGCGGCCATGCCCCCCGCGCCGGGGGCCGCGCCTGAGGCCGCGCCGGGGGCGGCCTTGCCCGCGAGCACGTCGGCCAGGCTGGCGCGCGCGGGGGCGGCCTTGGCCGCCGGCTTCTCGTCCTCGGCGAGCTCGAAGCGCAGCGTGACCTCGCCGATGGCGATCACGTCGCCGTCCTTGAGGGCGTGGCGCGAGATCTTGGCGTCGTTGACCAGCGTGCCGTTCGTCGAGCCCAGGTCGGCCACGGCGTAGCGGTTGGGGCCCTCGCGCCACACCTTGCAGTGGTCGCGGGAGCACTTGCGGTTGTCGGGCATGGCGATCGTGTTGTGCGCCTCGCGCCCGATCGTCAGGCCCGGGTCGATGGGGAAGGTGCGGCCGGCGAGCGGGCCGCTCTCGACGACGAGGTGCGCCATGGGCCCCCAGGATAGCCCCGCTCCACCGCTCGCGGCTACTGTGGCGCTCCGCGGGCCGCGTCCCAGGGCCCAGGCCGAGAGCCCCGACCGTGTACAGCGCCGCCTTCCAGGACCATTTCCTTCACCCGCGGGGGCAGGGCGACCTGCCGGACGCCACCCACCGGGGCGAGGCCACCGACCCCGCCTGCGGCGACTGGCTCGCGCTCGCGCTGCGCGTGGAGGCCGGCTGGGTGCGCGCGGCCCGTTTCCGCGTCGAGGGCTGCGCGGGCTCCGTCGCGGCCGGCAGCGCCCTGGTGACGCTGCTCGTCGGGCGGCCGGCCGGGCCTGGGGCCGTGAGCGAGGCCGAGCTGGAGGGGTTGCTGGGCGAGGTGCCGCGGATGAAGCGTCACGCCCTCCGCCTGGCCCGCGCCGCGCTCGGCGCGGCCCTCGCCCCGCCCGGGCCCGAGGCCGTGCGGTCGTAGCCGCCCGGCGGCCGCGGCCGTACAAGGGCGGCGTGGGCTGGCGCCTGACCATCACCGAGCCGGGCGCAGGGCCGCGCCAGGAGCCGCTGGAGGAGGGCGTGGCCCGGGTGCTGGGACGCGCGCCCGGCGCCGACGAGCCGGGGCTCGTCCTGGCCGACCCCTACGCCTCCAAGCGGCACGCGAGCCTCAAGCCCGTGGGCGAGGCCGTGGAGGTGCTCGACCTGGGGAGCAGCAACGGCGTGCTGCTCAACGGGCACCGGCTCGAGTCACGGGCGCTGGCGCGCGCCGGCGACCAGCTGCAGGTCGGGCGCACGCGCCTGGTGCTCGAGCGCGAGGCGCCCGCTCCACAGGGTCCCGACGCCCGGCTGCCGGCCGCGCTGGCCGCGCGCTTCCGCGTCGAGGAGGCGCTCAGCGAGAACGAGACGGCCACCGTCTTCCGCGTGCGCGACGGCGAGCAGGGGCCCCGGCTGGCGCTCAAGCTGGTGCGCTCGGCCGACGCCGCCGCCAGCCACCTGCAGCGCGAGATCCGCCTGCTGCGCCGGCTGTCGCACCCGCACCTGGTCTCGATCGTCGAGGGCGGCGAGGCCGACGGCTGCGTCTGGCTGGCCACGAGCTGGGTCGAAGGCGGCTCGCTCGAGGAGCGCGTGCGCGGGACGGGGGTGCTGAGCGAGGCGGAGGGGCGCGTGGTGGCCGACCAGCTGCTCGACGCGCTGGGCAGCGCGCACGCGCTGGGCGTCGTGCACCGCGACGTGAAGCCGGCCAACGTGCTGCTCGACGCCGCGCGTCCCTGGCCGTACGCGGTCCTGGGCGACTTCGGGCTGGCCGCGCCCGCCTCCGTGGAGACGCCCTCCCGGCTCACGACCACCGGCTCGATGAAGGGCACGCCGCGCTACATGGCCCCCGAGCAGCTGCGCGACGCCAAGCGCGCGGGGCCGGCGGCCGACCAGTTCGGGCTCGCCGCCACGCTCTACCACGCGGTCACCGGCGCGTGGCACCTGGTCGAGACGGGCCGCGGCGTGTGGCTGGACCTGATCGAGGGCCGCGTGGTGCCGCCCCGGCAGCGCCGCCCGGACCTGAGCGAGGGCTTCTCCCGCTGGCTCGAGCGCGCGCTCTCGCGCGAGCCCTCCGCCCGCTACCCCTCCGTGGCCGGCATGCGCAAGGCGCTCGCCGCGCTGGGCACGGCGTAGGCGGGAGGCCGCGCGTTCAACGGGGCTTGGCGCCCTCCGCCTGGGGCACCTGGAGCAGGACCCCTCCCGAGGCGCTGGCCTGCTTGGGATCGCCCGGCGCCCAGCCCTCCAGCGGGCGCAGCTCGGACTCGAAGCCGGCCAGGAACAGCGTGTCGGCGTCGGGCACGACCGGGGCGTCCGGGTCGTAGGGGCCCGTGTGTCGGGCTCCGTGGCTCACCCGCACGTCGTCCACCTCGCCGACGAAGGCCGGCGGGTTGCTCGGCAGGCCGCCCAGGCCGAGCGCCCAGATCCCCTGCGGCGCCGCAGGCGCAGCGGGCAGCGTTCCGCTCGCCACCGGCCGGCCTGCGACGTACAGAGTCACGAGCCGGTCCTTGCGGCACACGCTCAGGCGCACCCAGCCGTGGCCCGGGTCGAGCGCGTCGGGCGAGGTCACGCGGAGGTCGTCGCCGCTCAGCGCCCCCCGGCCGGCGACGCGCGCGTAGACGACCGGGACCCCGTCCTCGAGGCACAGATCCAGCTCGGGGCAGCTCAGCACGACGTGCTGCCCCCAGCCCAGGGGGCGGCGCACCCGCGCCTCCAGGGTCAGGTCGCCCGGCCCCCGATCGACGTTCCAGAAGATCCAGCCGCTCCCGCTGAGGAAGAGGGACGTGCCGGCGCGCGCGGAGCCGGCCCGGCCGGCGGCCGGCTCGGGCAGCAGGCGCCCGGGGCCGGCGGGGAGGGCGGGGAGCGCGAGCTCGCCCGCGCCCCACCACGCCCGTTCCTCGAGCGGCCCCGGACGGTACAGCAGGGTCGTGGCGGCGTCCTGAGCCAGGTCCCGCGGCGGGGAGAACTCGGCGACGAAACGACGGTCGCGCGTGACGCGCACGGCCCCCAGTTCGTAGGTGCAGGCGCCGTCGCGCGGCGCCGCGTTGCCGTCGGGGTCCGGGCGGCAGACGACGAAGGTGCGCTGCGGGTTGCGCGCCTCGCCCCGGCGGTGCACGCGCGTGCCCAGGAGCCGGCCGTTGAGGTAGACGGCGCTGCGCTCCGGCTCGAGCACCAGCGCCACGTGCATCCACTCGTCCAGGGCCGGCGCCGGGAACGCCCACTTCGGCGCCCCGTCGGCTCGGCCGCCCGCGCTCAGGGTGAGCGACTTCCCCGTGGCGTCCAGGGTCAGGTCCAGCCCCTCAGGGCCGACCCCCGAGAGCAGGCGGCACGCCGGGCGGGCACGGTCCAGGCAGCGCAGCCGCGCCTCGATCGTCATCGGCGCGGCGGCTTCCAGCGGGACCGCGAGGCCCCCGTGGCGTCCCGTCAGCAGGCGCCAGCCCTCGGGCGGGGCCTGGGCGGACGCGGGCCCGGGGGGGGCCGCCGACCCGGGGCCGGAGGGTGCGCGCAGGATCGAGAGCTCGGGCCCGGGGAGCCGCGCCGTCGGCTCCGTCCGGCCCGCCAGCCGGAGCATCGCCGTGGCGACCAGCGGCTGGTCCATCTCCCGCGGCGCGAGCTCGTGGAGCCAGCTCCCGCCCGCCAGGCCGAGGATCTCCTGCCGGGGGCTGCCAGCCTGGTCCCGGGCGGGCGAGCTCACCAGCAGCTCGACCTCCTCGGACTGCAGGACGGGGTGCAGGCGTAGGAAGGGCCGCCACAGCCCGCCGCCCCGCGGCGAGGTGCGCTCGAGCGGGTACGCGGGGCCGAGCCGCGGGACCACCAGCAGCGGCACGGCCTTCACCGCGTCGAGGTCGCCCGCGTCGTGGGCCGTGACGTGGAGCGTGGCCATGCGCAGGGCGCCGCGGCTCCAGACCCACTGCGCCGTGCCGTCTGCGTCCAGGGCCAGCGTCGCGAGCGCGCCCGACGGGGGCGCGTCGGCTGACCTCAGGGCCAAGCGCGGCAGCAGAGCGGCGCGCACCGTCACGGGCGAGACGTCGTGCACCCGGACCGAGACCTCGTAGCTCGGGGCCTCCGGCAGGTAGAGCACCTCCTTGCCCTGCACCGGGGTCCGGTCTTGGGGCAGCCCGAGGGGGCGGAGGGTGACCACCACGCGCGGCGGCTGCCGGTCGAGCACCACGTGGCGCACGACGAGCGGCTGCCCGATCGAGGTGCCGATCTCCAGCGTCTTCTCGCCGTCGTCCTCGTGCTCGAGGTCCAGATCCACCGTGAAGCGGCCGTCCTTGACGGGCACGGCCCGCGTGCCGATGTAGACCACCCGCGCCGGGCCGCTCACCGCGCCGCTCACCGTCAGGACCGTGTCGTTGACGCGCGCGCCCTCCTGGGGTTCCTCCACGGTGAGGGGGACCCCGGCGGACGAGGGCGCCGGGCCGGGTGCCGGGCCCGGTGCGGCGCTCGGAGGCGCCTTCGGCTCCGGCGCCGGCCTCGGCTCCGGTGCGGGCTTCGGCTTCGGATCCGCCGCGGGCGTCGGGGCCTTGGGCCCGCCCTCCGGAGGCGGCGTCGGCCGGGCGGCCAGCGCGGGCGCAGGCTCGGGGGGCGCGGGGGGCAGCGGGGCAGGCGGGGCGTCGCCGCCGCCGGCGGTGAGCAGCAGCAGGGCCGCCACCCCGACCACGAGCAGCGCGCCAGCGGGGGC
>CAZPOZ010000252.1:0-5092 GCA_964588235.1 uncultured Planctomycetales bacterium | reverse complement strand
GCCCAGCCCAACGCGCCGAACGGCCGAATGCAAGGGAACTTCGGACTCGCCACACGAGCGCCCTCGAGCCCAGCGCGCCGCTCGGGCGCGGGGAGAGCAACGGAGGACACCATCGCCAGGCGCGCCTCCCGCAGGCCGCCGGTAGAGTCAGCGCATGCCGCCCAGGCTCATGCGCGCGCTCCCCAGGGTCGTGCTGGCCGCCCTGCTCGCGGTCCCGGCGGCCTCCGCCGAGGACCCCGAGCGCCGGGTGCGTTCCTTCGCCTTGGCCGACTCGAACGCGGCGCGCTTCGCGCTCGAGGAGACGCGCCGCCTCCTGGCGCAGGGCGACCTGGACCGCGCCCTGCGCGTGGCGCAGGCCGGGCTCGACGAGCGGCCCGCCGACCTCGTGCTGGTCGAGCAGCGCCGCGAGAGCGAGCGCTGGCGCCCCCTGGGGAGCGTGCTCGAGGATCTGCTGCTGGGGCTGCCGGCGACGGCGCGGGCGCGCTACGACGAGGTCGTGCGCGCGGCGGCCGAGCCCCTGCGGGAGCAGGCCCGGCTGAGCGGGCGCCTCCTGCCGCTGGTCGAGCTCGACCGCCGCTTCGCGGCCTCGACGGCGGGCCGCGAGGCCCTCGCGCTGCTGCTCGAGGCGGCCGTGGAGCGCGGAGCGCTCCACGAGGCCGAGGGCCTGGCGCGGCGGGGCCTGCGGTCTGCGCCCGGCGACCCGGGCCTGTGGCTCCGGCTGGTGGACGTGCTGGCCGACCTGGGCGACGCGGAGGGCCTGGCGCAGCTCCGGCCCCCGGCGGGGCTCGTGGCGGTCACGGCCCGGGGGGCGGTGGACGTGGCCGAGCGGCTCCAGAGCGCCCGACGCTCCGTCCCCCCGCCCACGCCCGTGGAGGGCCGGCCGGCCTGGGGCAGGGCGGGCCCGCGCCCCCCGGTCGCGGTCGGCAGCGAGGCCCCCGCGCCGGGTCTGCGCTGGACGGCCCCCACCGACCTCACCCTGCG
Organism: uncultured Planctomycetales bacterium; assembly: GCA_964588235.1. GTDB lineage: Bacteria > Planctomycetota > PLA2 > PLA2 > JAEUHO01 > CAZPOZ01. The sequence goes on along the minus strand of CAZPOZ010000252.1, from coordinate 4,111 downwards.
CGAGCGGGACGTGGCCCGTTCGTGGGGCCTGGCCGAGAACGACGAGCAGGCCGACTTCGAGCTGCATCTGGCGGGCTACCGGCCCCTGTTCCCGGCCCTGTCGGGGCGCGAGCTGTACGTCTCCGACGGGCGCAGCCTGCGGGCCCTGGACCTGCTGGGCGGCCGCGAGCTCTGGTCGCTGGCGCCGGCCTCCGCGCCCGTGCCCGTGCTGGAACGGGGCACGACGGCCAACGGGCGCACGGCGCTCGACCGCCCGTTCGCCCCCACGGTCTGGCGCGACCTGGTGATCTGCTCCCTCGAGGTCGAGCGGCCCTACGTGCCCGACGTGCTCATGGGGCAGGAGATCAGCACCTACATGCCGCGCCGGGTGCTCGCGGCGGTGGACCGGGCCACCGGGCGCTGGGTCTGGGCCTCCGGCACCGCGCCGGGCGATCGCGAGCGGCTGGCCGACGTGACCTTCGCCGGCGAGCCCGTGGTGGCCGACGGGCTCGTCCTGGCCGTGGGCGCGCGCCACCGGCAGATGTTCGACGTGGCGCTCTTCGGCCTGGAGGCGACCACGGGCCGCGTGCGCTGGGAGCGCCCGCTGGCGCACGGCCACCAGGAGACGAACCTGTTCGGCCGGCCGGTGAAGGAGTTCTCCGCCGGGATCGCCACGGCCGAGCACGGAGTGGCCTATGCGGCGACTGGGCTGGGCTGCCTGGCCGCCGTCGAGGTCCAGACGGGGGCGCTCCGCTGGATCGCCTCGTACGAGGCGCAGCCGCTCCCGCGGCCGGAGAGCTGGTACCGCGCGCCGCTCCGCATCCCGCGCGTGGGCCCCGTGGCCCCGCTGCCGGCCGGCGACCTGCTCGTCGTGGCGCCCGGCGACGCGCAGCACGTGCTGGCCTTCGACCGCGCCCAGGGCTCGCTGCGCTGGCGCGCCGCGCTCCCCGGCCCGTTCCAGACGCCCTTCGGCAGCCTGGCGCAGGTGCTGGGCGTGGCGCGCCTGGACGGTCGCGACGTGCTGCTGGCCACGGGCGGGCGGCTCGTGGCCCTGGACCTGTCCAGCGGCGCCCTGCGCGCCGCCACGCCCTTCGAGCCCGCCAGCAGCCGCGTGATCGGCCAGGGGGCGATCGTGGGGCGCCACGTGCTGGTGCCCACGGAGTCGGGCCTGGAGCGCTTCTCGCTCGACGCCCGGCTCGAGCGCGTCGGGAGCGTGCCCTGGCCGGAGGGCGCCCGTCCCGGCAACCTGCTGGTCGCGGGCCGCGTGCTGGTCGTCGACGCGCGCGACCGCGTGCAGGGGCACTACGCCTGGGGCGACCTGGAGCAGGAGCTCGAGCGCCGGCGGCGCGCCGAGCCGCGCAGCGCCGAGGTGCTGCTCGAGGCCGGCGAGCTCTACCTGCGCGCCCGGGGGCCCGCGGCGGCGCGCCCGGCCTTCGAGGCCGCCCTCGGCCTCGCCGGCACGGACGCCGCGGTGGCGGCCCGTGCCCGCCTGGGGCTGTTCCTGTGCTGGATGAGCGAGGGTCGGCCGCTGGCCGAATCGGGGTCCGAGACGGCCGCGGCCGCGTTCACGCGCGCCCTGACCTTCGCCTCCACGGCCGCGCAGCGCGTGGAGCCGCGGCTGGCCCTGGACGGGGTGCTGAGCGCGCCCGCGGACGTCGCGCGCCGCATCGAGAACCTCGAGCGGCTGTACGAGGAGGCCGGCGACGAGCGCGCCTCCTTCGAGAGCGCCGAGGAGCCCCTGCCGGTGCGCCCGCTCGTGCTGCTGCGGATCGCGCGGCTCAACGCCGACGCCCGCCGGGGCGCCGCCGCGGTGGCCGCGCTGCAGCGGCTGCTGCGCGAGCAGGGGCACGTGCTGCTGGGCGCCCGCAGCGTGCGCGAGCTCGCCCGCGAGCGCATCGACGCCGTGCTCGAAGCGTTCGGGCGCGAGGCCTATGCCGCTGAGGAGGCCCAGGCGCGCGCGCTGCTCGCGGCGTCGGGGGGCGGCTCCGACGCGGGTCCGCTGGAGCGCGTGCTGGAGGAGTACCCCAACGCCTCGGTCGTGCCCGCCGCGCTCGCCTCGCTGGCGGCCCGGCGCCTCGAGGCCGGTCGGCCCCGCGAGGCGGCCGAGCTGGCGCGGCGTCTGCTCTCGCGCTACCGCGCGGCTTCCGAGGCCGAGCCGGCGCTGGCGCTGCTGGCCGAGGCGGCCGAGCGTCTCGGGTCCGCGGGGCTGCGGCGGGCCGCGCTGCTGGCCTTGGCCGACGGCCTCTCCGGGCGGCAGGTCCAGGTGGGCGGCGTCGCGCTCGACGCGGCCGCCGCGCGGGCCGCCGCGGCGCGCGGGCGCGCGCCTGCCCCGACGCCCTACGCCGGGCGGCTGACGGAGCGCCTGTCGCGGCCGCCCCCCGACGAGGAGGTGGCGGTCCCCGTCCCCGTGGAGGTCGAGCCCGGCGAGCCCCCGGCGCCCCTGGCGCTGGTGGCGGCCGGAGGGCAGCTGGAGGCCTTCGACCTCGGCGGCGCGCGCCCGGCCTTCCGGCTGGACGACCTGCGGGTGCAGCACGCCGCCTTCGCGATGGGCACCCTCGTCCTGGCGGCGCCCGGCGAGCTGCTCGGCCTGGACCCCGGCACGGGCGAGGTGCGCTGGCGTCGGCCGCAGGCCGAGCCGGTGATGGACCTGGTCGTGAGCCGCGGCCTGCTGGTGGCCTGGATCAGCGCCTCGGGGGGGGCCCGGGCGGCCCGGCGCCTGGAGGGGCTGGAGCCGGCCACGGGCGAGACCCTGTGGAGCGCGCCGTTGGGCACCGACCAGGTGCACTCGTTGCGCAGCGACGGGCCGCGGGCGCTGTTGCTGCGCACGCGCTACGAGGACGGGGAGACGCGCGCCTGGCTCCTGACCCTGGACGCCCTGTGCGGCGCCCTGCTGGCCGAGCGACGGCTCGCCCCCACCCGCGACCTGCTCCTGCTCGACGGGGGCCTGGGGCTCGAGGTGCGCGTGGGCGCCGACGGCCAGCGCACGGCGGTGGGCTTCGACCTGGACGGGCCGCGCACGCGCTTCGCCCGCGCGCTCGCCGGCACGGAGCCGGTGACGGGCGCGGTGCTCCACGGCGGGCGCGTGTGGCTGCTGCGCCAGGACGGGCGTCTGGAGTCGCTCAGCGCCGACGACGGCGCCCCGGCGGCGTCGGTGCGCCTGGCCCTGCCCCCCGAGGCGCGGGCGGCGCCGGCCCCGGGCTCGCAGCTGAGCGTGTCGGAGGGCCGGCTCGTGCTGTTGGCCGCGGCCCTGCGGGGCGCGCCTCCGTTGATCGCCTTCGACCTCGAGAGCGGCTCGGCGGCCTGGGCGGCGCGCGGCCAACCCTTCCGGCGCAGCGACGTGCAGCACCTGGCGCGTCTGCCGGGGCGTTGGCTGGTGTTGCGCGCGGGGCAGGGGGCCGAGGGCGAGCGTTCGCTGGAGCTGTCGGTGGTTCGCGACGCCGACGGCGGGCTCGAGCAGGTGCTCGAGCCCGAGCCGGGGCCGCGGGGCAGCGTGATCGCGCTCACCGCGGGCGCGGAGGGCGCGCTGGTGCTGACGGGTGCGGGCCTGATGCTCTACGGGCCCCCGGCGGAGGCCGAGGCCCCGGCCCCGTCGGCGCCGTCGGCCCCCGCGGGGCGCTGACCCCGTCCCGGTCCGGGCGGGGCGTCGGCTCACGACCCGCCACGGGCACACCGAAGCGCGGCCTCGAGACGAGGGCGCGGGTCGCCAAGAGCGTCCGCGGGAACAGGTGCGGCATCCTCGACGACGTCCGCCGCCGAGTCACCCGTGGCGTCCTCGAGGGCCTCCGCGGCGGGGCGCAGGCCGCTCGTGCCCGAGCATGCGGCTACCGACGCCTCGAGACGTCTGGCGGAACGTGGACACCGCAGCGGGGGCAACGGCAGCGCTTCCCAGGATGAGCCAGGGATGCCGCCAGGAGCGGTTCCGCTGCGCTTCCCGTTCCCCCCGCTTCCCTCTGCGGGGAGGTCATCGGGGGAACGCGGGGAACGCGACCCCTCGTGACCCCGTGCCAGATCCCATCTGGCGCTGCTTCAGTCGATGCCGTACTCCTTCATCTTCTCCCAGAGGTTCTTGCGGGAGATGCCGAGGATCTGGGCGGCCTTGGCGCGATGGCCCTCGCAGGCGGCCAGCACGCGG
>CAZPOZ010000251.1:0-5099 GCA_964588235.1 uncultured Planctomycetales bacterium | reverse complement strand
GCCCGGCCATCCACGGGAACAGGCGCGGCACGAGCGACTCGCAGGCCACCCACAGGGCGGCCACCGTCAGGGGGCTGGGGCGCGCACCACGGGCGAGCATCGAGCGGTAGAAGGCGGCGAAGACCCAGCCGTGGGCGATGCCGATCACGCCGAAGACGGCCGTGAGCAGGACCGCGACGGGGGCGGGCACGCCGCCGAACAGCTGCATCGTGGGCGCGAGCCAACGGTAGCCGTAGCCGATGCCCAGCGCGCCGAAGAGCAGCGACCAGCGCAGGAAGGAGCCCGTGGAGACCACGCGCTCGCACAGCCACAGCGCGCCGACGAAGCCCGGGATCACGGCCCACCACCAGGGGTCGGGCTTGAAGGCCAGCGTCCACAGCAGGATCAGCGACGCCACGCCCAGGGTGCCCAGGCGTCCGGGCCGGGAGGCGGCGTCCGGCGGCGGCGGCGGGGCGGTGGGCACGGGCATGGGGCCTCCGGGGTCGGGCAGGCGTGCGGGTCGGGCGCGGTCAGGCCGCGCTCCACGGGGTCAGGCGCCGAACTTCGCCAGCTTGCCGGCGTTGGCCAGGGCCAGGCGCAGCAGCGCGGGGCCGGGCACGGCGCTGCCCAGCGCGCCGCGCCGGCAGCAGCGCTCGTCGAAGCGCGGCAGCCCGTCGGGCTCGCACCACGGGCCGTGGAGCAGGAAGGGCACCGGGTGCCAGGAGTGGCCGGCGAGAGGGCCGGGCGTGGCGTGGTCGCCGGTGATCAGGATCACGTCGGGCCGGAGGGCGAGCAGGCGCGGGAGCTCGGCGTCGAAGGCCTCCAGCACGCGGGCCTTGCGGGCCTCGTCGCCGTCTTCGCCGGCGCTGTCGGTGCCCTTGACGTGCAGGAAGAAGAAGTCGTGGCGGCCGGCCCACGCGCGCTCCAGGGCCGCGACCTCGTCGGCGATCGTGCTCGTGGGCTCGACGCCGGGGGCCAGGTCCATGCCCAGGAGCCGCGCCACGCCGCGGTAGGCCGGGTAGGCGGCCACCGCCACCGGGGTGAGCCGCGCCAGCTCGTGGAGCGTGGCCAGGGGGGGCCGCCCCGAGAAGCCGCGCAGCAGGACGGCGTTCGCGCGCTCGCGCGCCCGCAGCAGCTCGCGCGCGGCGGCCACGAAGCGGTCGGCCAGGCGCGCCAGCTTGGCGCTGGCGTCATCCTGGGCCGTCGCCGGCAGCGGGGCCACGCCCGTGACCTGCGGGTCGGTGTCGGACACGCGGTCGGAGAGGCCCGGGCCGCGGAAGACGACCGAGAAGCGGTACTGCAGCCCCGCGTGCACCTCGACGTCCACGTCCTCCAGGCGCGGGATGCCGCGGCGGAGCGCCACGGCCAGCGGGCGCGACTCCTCCGTGGGGATGCGGCCCGCCCGGCGGTCGGCCAGCAGGCCCGCGCCGTCCAGCGTGCAGAAGTTGCCTCGGGCGCACACGTCGCCCGCGGCCACGTCCACGCCCACGCCCAGCGTCTCGAGCAGGCCCCGCCCCACGTCCGTGGTCAGCGGGTCGTGGCCGAAGACCGACAGGTGGCCCGGCCCGCTGCCCGGCGTCACGCCCTCGGCCACGGGCAGGTAGCGCCCCAGGGCGGAGCGGCGGGCGAGCGCGTCCAGGTGCGGGTGGTGCGCGCGCTCCAGGGCCGTGGGCTCCGGCCCCAGGGCGCCCCCGAGCCCGTCGAGCACGACGAACAGGATGCGGGACGGGGTCACGCGCGCGAGGCGCGGCAGCAGGGTCGCGTTGTCGCTGGGCGGCATGCGGGCAAGGTAGCCGCAGGGGTCGCGCCGGGCACGAGCGTGACCGGAGCGCCCGAGGGGGGGCGGCGCCCGGGGGGCCGCGCCCCTTCATGCGGGCCGGGCGCGCGTCGATAGGGGTGCGGGCATGTCCGTCACCCACCCGTCCCCGGCCCGGATCGAGGCCCTGCGCCAGCGCTGGACCGGCCAGGAGGTGCGGCTGCGGGCCATCGCCGAGGACCTGCTGGCGGGGCGCGACTGGACCGCGCGCCTGGCGGGGCTGCCCTTCGTGGAGGAGATCCCGCCCCTGCCGGGGGAAGCGCACGGCCGCGACCTGCGGGGCGCCGACCTGCGCCGGCACCTGGCGCCGCCGGTGGACGTGCGGGAGGCCGGCGAGGAGCACGCGGCGCTGATCAGCGGGCTGAGCCTGGAGGGCCTGCAGAACAACACGCCGCTGCCCGGCGTCACGCCCTTCCCGGTCGAGCACGAGAGCGCGGAGGACGTCGCCGTCGCCTTGCGCCGGGGCGACCGCTTCCTGGTGGCCTGGTCGGCCGGGCGCGCCGCGGGCGTCGTGCGCTGGGCCGCGCGCAGCGAGTTCAAGTCGCTCACGGCCGATCGCCCCTACGTGGAGATCTCGGGGCTGGCCGTGCGCCCGGAGCTGCGTCGGCAGGGCATCGCCTCGGCGCTGCTCTCGGCCGTCCAGGCCGAGGCCGCCGCCGACGGCTACGAGCACGCCGTGCTGCGCACCACGCTCGAGCTCGGGCTGGTGCCCTGGTACGAGCGGGCCGGGTTCGCGGTGCGGCTCGTGCGCCAGCTGACCTGCCCGGAGGGGCCCACGATCCTGGACGTGGTGCTCGTGCGCCGGCTGGGCCTCTCGGCGGAGGGGCGGCCCGGGCCGGCCGACCCCGTGGAGCGCGCCGTGGCCTCCCCACGCCGGATCTACCGCTGAGCAGCGGGCCGCTCCTGCGCGGCGGCCGCCGGCCTCCAGGCGATCAGGCCGCTGGCGATGGGCAGCCGCTGGCTGCGGGTGAGGCCCGCCTCGAGGGCCCACGCTTCCAGCTCCTCGACCGCGTGGTGCGATTGGAGCGGCGGCGCGAGCCAGTCGTGGACCACCTGGGCGCACTCGCTCCAGGTCGCCCGGGAGAGGTCCGTGCGGCTGTAGGAGCGCACGGCCAGCGTCAGGGGCGCGAGCGCGAAGCACAGCCAGCGCAGCACGGGGCCCGGCAGGCGCGTGCTCAGCGCGCGCGCCAAGCCGAACACGGCCTCGCGCAGGCGCCCCTCGCGGGGGTAGACCCACACGTACAGCGCCCCGCCGGGTCGCACGAGACGGGCCAGGGCGCGGTAGGCCGCCGCCGCGTCGGGCGTGTGGTGGATCACGCCGTCGCTGAACACCAGGTCGAAGCTGCCGGGCCGGAAGGGCGGGGCCAGGACGCTGCCCTGCACCACGACGACGGCGGGGTCGGTGAGCGGCGCACCCGCCTCCTCGGGCCCCCGCCCCAGGTCGAGGCCGACCACACGAGCCCCCAGGGCCGCGAAGGCGCCGAGGTAGCGGCCGTGGCCGCAGCCCGCGTCCAACACGCGCCGCCCCCGGTACCAGGCCGCGTCGATCGCCCCGCCCATGCGCGCGCCCACCAGGTTGCGGGCCATGGCGCCCGCGTCCTTGCCGAACAGCCGCCGCAGCCGGCCGTAGGAGCGCCACTGGCGCTCGAAGGCCTCGACCGTGCGTCGCTCGGCCCCCGGGGAGACGCCTGCCGGCAGCAGGCGCAGCACGGGCCCCTCGAGCCCGACGGGCAGGCCGCACCCGGGACAGGCCGCGAGGGCCGCCCCGGGGCCGAGCGGCGCCTGGCAGCGCGGGCAGGCGAGCAGACCTTCCGTGAGCGCCCACATGGGCCCGGGATCGTAGGCGGAGCGGCCGCCGCGGCCCCGATCGGGCGCCGTCCTGCCGAGCAGCCACCGAGAGTCGCGATCCTAACCACTTTGCCCGCAAATGGTTACATCACAGAAGCTCGGAGCGCTAGCAGCGAACGCCCAGCCCTCCAAGAAAATCGCAAAATGACCCTTGCACGCCCCCTCGGGGGAGGGCTACTATGCCGGACTACGAAACGATTTCCGATCGTTTCAGCCCCCGACCCGCCTGCGGGGTCGGACGTGCGGCTCGCCGACCGCCCCCTGCAGGGGCGCCCCCCTCTCCCTGGACGCCCCAACCCCTCCCCTTCGTTTCCCCCGCGGCCTTCGTCATCCGAAGGTCACAGGAACCGCTCCCCACACCCCCTGCTCCCCCACGCCGGATGGAGTTGCCCCGATGACCACCCCCGTCGCCACCCAGGACCGCACCAGCCGGATCATCCAGACCGGCATCCTGATCGAGCAGAACGTCGAGGCGCGCTACCTGCGCGTCGGCCGCGCGTTCACGTACGGCCCGATCCGCCGCCTGTTCGAGGAGTACGCCGCCGAGGTGCGCGACCACGCCCGCATCCTCTCGCGGCACCTGCGCGACCGCGAGGGCGGGCGCACCCTCGTCCGCCAGAGCGGGCGCCGGCGCCGCCCCCGCGCGGCCGAGGGCCCGCCGATCCTGAACCCCGTGGCGCTCTACCAGGCGTTCGACGAGGCCTTCCGCTCGGCCGAGCGGGCGATCGTGTTCCATCGCCGCGGCACGAGCCAGGTGGACGACCGCTTCCTGCGCAAGTTCATGGAGGTCCTGGCGGGCGACCACTCGTTCCACCTCGACATCCTGGGCCACCTGCTGGCCGACATCCGCGACCGCGCGATGCACCTCACGCCGGGCCGCAAGCTGGCGCCGGTGGACGTGCCCTGGGTGGCGGCGATGTTCGAGGGCGTCGTGCCGCCCTGGCGCCGCGAGCCCGAGAGCGAGTCCGGCCAGAAGCGCTGGTTCATCAACTACATGTAGGCGCCGTGCGGGGCTCCCCCGCCGACGCCTACCCCTTGTAGGGCGGCCGGCAGATCACCAGCGGGTCCGGGTAGGGCGCCTTGGGCACGGGCGGCAGGGGCGGCGCGCTCTTCACGCTCAGCCAGGCGCCCAGCAGCGCCACGGCCACGGCCAGCCCGAGCCGCGGCAGCCCCACGCCGGCCTCGCGCAGCGCGCTCCAGACGACGGGCGGGGCGAGCAGCACGAAGAGCGCCAGGCTCTGCTGCGGGGCCGTGCCCAGGCCCCAGAGGCCCTTGGGGCACTCGAGCGTGCCGCCGGCCTCGAGCAACACGTGCTGCAGGGCGACCCCGAGCCCGAGCAGCACGGCCGGGACGGTCAGCCAGGCCACCGTGCCACGCGAGGCGAGCCCGCCCCCAAGAAGGCCGAGCAGCAGCGCCGCGGCGGTCAGGAAGGCCGCCGTGCGCTGGTAGAAGCACA
>CAZPOZ010000250.1:0-5114 GCA_964588235.1 uncultured Planctomycetales bacterium | reverse complement strand
TATCCTCGGCTCCATGACGGTGGACCGGCCGGGCCCGACGCGGATCGCCCCCACGTCGGAGTTCTGGCGCTACCTCTGGTTCCCGGCCGTGTTCTCGGTGGGGGCGCTGCTGCTGCGCCAGGACCTCGTCTTCCTGCTCGGCGCCCTCGTCGTGGGCTGCGGCGCCGCTGCCCTGCCCTTGGCGCGCGCGAACCTGGCCCCGATCCGGGTGCGGCGCAGCCTGCCGCCGCGGGGCCGCGTGGGCAGCCCGCTCGTGAGCCTGCTGACGGTCACGAACACGGGGCGGCGCGCGTGCGTGGGCCTGGAGCTGGAGGAACGCGTGGGGCGGGCCCTGCGCGCCCCGAGCCCGCGCCTGGAGGTCCCGCTGATCGCGGCCGGCGAGCAGCTCACGGCGCGCACGCGCCTCAAGCCCCAGCGCCGCGGCTGGATCAGCGTCCGGCCCCCGCAGGTGGGCAGCCGCTTCCCCCTGGGCGTCTTCCGAGCGCTCCAGGCCCCCGGGCCCGCCGACGAGGTGCTCGTGCGCCCCCGCGAGGGCCGCCCCTCGGAAGCCCTGCTGCGCCTGCTCTCGGGCGGCGGGCGCCTCCAGGCGGGGCGCGCCTCGCGCGCGCCCGGGCACGACGACCTCGCCGACGTGCGCGAGTGGCGCCCGGGGGACGACCCTCGGCGCATCCACCCGCGGCTCAGCGCCCGCCGCGGGGCGGCCGTGGCCACCCGCTGGCACGACGAGCAGGGACCGGAGGCCGTGCTGGTGTTGGGGCCGGCGGAGGGAGCGCCGGCCGCGACGATCGAGCGCGCGGTCTCGGCCGTCGCGACGGTCTGGCGCGCGCTCGGGCGGCTCTCGCGCCCCGCCCGGCTGCTCCTGGGCGCCCGCACGCTGCGCGCGCCGGGCGGCCCCGGGGGCCTGGGGCCGGGCCTGGACGCCCTGGCGGAGGCCGCGCCGCCGACGGCGGCCGAGGTGGAGGCGGCCCTCACGCGCCTGTCCTCCCGGCCCGGGGGGCGCACGATCGTGCTCGTGGCCTGTGGGCCGGCCGGGCGCTTCGCCCAGGCCCTGCGGCGCGCGGCCGGGCCGGGAGGCGAGGCGCTGGTGCTCCCGGCGGCCGACCCCCGGGTCTCGGGCTGGCTGTCGGGGCTCGAGCGTTGACCGCGCTCCCGCCCCTGGCCGCGCTGCTCTCCGCCGTGGGCGTGCTGCTCGCCCTGCGGGCGCCCGGCTACCCGACCCCCGTGGCGGCGGCGTTCGCCGTGGCCGCGCTCGCGCGCCTCCTGCTCGGACGCGACGGGCGCCGGCTGCTGCCGCGGCGCCTGCTCGGGGCCCTGTTCGCCACCCTGGCCGCCCTGGCCCTGCCCTTCCTCTTCGCCGTGGGAGACGCCGGAGGGCCCCTGCTCCCGGCCCTCCTGGGCGTGCTCACGGCCCTGGCGACGGTGGCCCTGCTGGCCCGGCTGGACGCCTTCGGAGCCTTCTGGCTCGTGCTGCTCTCCTCCACGCACGCGGCGGGCTCCTGCTACGTCGAGCGCGACGTCGCGGGGTTGCTGCTGGTGCCGGCGTACGTGGCCGCGCTGGCGGCCACGTTGGTCGTGCTGGAGCGGGCCGTGTCGGCCGAGCGCCGGCGGGGGGCGGCCGGCCGCACGCTGACCCTGAGGAGCGCCGGCGCGGGGGCCGGCTTCGGCGCCGCGCTGGCGGCCGGCACGGGGCGGCTGCTGGCCGGCGGGTTCGTGCTCGGGGGCCTGCTCTGGGTGCTGGCGCCCCGGCCCGGGGGGGGCGGGCCGGGCGAGGCCTCCCCCGGGCCCGACCCCGGCACGCCCGGGGCCGAGGCGCAGGCCGACGGGTCGGCCCGCGGCGCGAGCGTCGGGCGCACGGGGCCCGACGAGGGGACCGAAGGCGCGGTCCTGGGCGCCGTGGGGCGCATCCAGCTCGACCGCACGGTGCACGCGGAGTACCGCCTGCTCGAGGGCGAGCCGCCGCAGCGGGTGGTCCTGCGCCAGGACGCGCTCGACCTGTGGAGCGACGACGCCGACCCGCAGCGCACGGGCTGGCGCTCGTCCGGGGCGGGGGCCCGCCCGCTGAGCGTGCGCCCCTCCGCCGACGGCTGGCTGCACCTGTCCGGGACGACGCCCGGGGCGCGCCGCGCCACGCTCACCCTGCGCCGCCGCCACGAGGTGCTGTTCCTGGAGCCCGAGGTCGCGCGCGTGCGCGTGCGCCGGCCGGGGCGCGTGCCCGAGGACGACTTCGCCCCCACGGGCCCGCTGGCCGACCTGCCCCTGCGCCTGGAACGGCGGCGCAGCGAGGAGCTGCGTCCCTCGGCGCGTCTGGAGACCGGCGACGTGGTGGAGGCCTGGTCGCTCCCGCCCCCGTCCGCCGACGCCGACCTCCTCGGGCGGATGTCGGGGCCGGACCTGGCGCCCCTGCGCAGCACCGTGGAGATCGAGCCCGGGCTGGGGGAGCGCCTCCGGGAGCTCGCGCGCGCGGTGCCCGGCGTCCGGGCCGCCGACCCCTGGCGGCGCGCCCTGGCGCTCACGGCCTGGCTCAAGGGCCCGGAGTTCGTCTACGCGCTCGAGAGCCCGGCGCTGGCGCCGGGCAGGCGCGTGGCCGACTTCCTCGCGCGCGTGCGCCGGGGCAACTGCGAGTGGTTCGCCACCGCGCTCACGCTGCTGCTCCGGGCGCACGCCCTGCCCGCGCGCTACGTGCGCGGCTACTGGGGCGGCTCGCACACCCCGGGCTCCCGGCTGTGGACGTTCAGCGGGGCCGACTACCACGCCTGGACCGAGCTGTACCTGGAGGGCGCCGGCTGGGTGCCGCTCAACCCCACGCCTCCCGAGCGCTCGCCGTACCGCACCGAGACGGTCACGGAGCCCACCGCCGCGGCGCCCTCCGCCCCCCGGGACGGCGAGGGGACGACGGTGGCGCCGGAGACGCTGCGGCGCTGGGTGGGGGAGGCGCTCGCCCGGGGGCTGGACGCCGCGCTGCTGCGGCCCCTGCACTGGGCCTTCGTGGGGGCCGGCCGGGGGGTGGGCTGGGGGCTCGTGGCCGCGGCGTCGCTGCTCCTGCTGCTGCCCCGACGCCTGCGCGCGGCGCGACGCGCGGCGAAGGAACGGCTCGGCCGTCCCGGCACGCAGGCCTACGCCCAGGCGCTCGGGCTGCTGGCGCGACACGGCCACCGGCGGCGGGCTTCGGAGACGGCGCGCGACCTCCTGGCGGGCCTCCGGGGCCGGCTCCCCGGGGCCGCGCACGCGGCGCTGGCCACGCTCACCGCCGCGCACGAGGCCGAGCGCTACGGCGGGCGCGGGCGGATCGCGGCCGAGGAGGCGCTCGAGGACCTGCGGCGCGCGCTCGAGGGCGCGCCACCGTCCGGGGCCTGAGCGGGCGGTCGTGGGCCCGCTTCCTTGCGCCCAGCGCGTCGGTGCGCCCCAGCTCGGCGTCAGGATCGCGAACGGACCCGGTACCGAGCGGGCGGCGGGCTCGGCGCCCGGCGTAGCATGCGGGCATGCTGAGTCCCGGCGACCTGGACGACCCCGACGCGCGGCGCATGGCGCTCGCGGTGGCCGCGCGCCTGAAGGCGGCCGGCCACCAGGCCCTGTTCTGCGGCGGAGCCGTGCGCGACCGCCTGCTCGCGCGGACGCCGGGCGACTACGACGTGGCCACCTCCGCCCCCCCCGAGGCCACCGCGGCGCTGTTCCCGCACGCGGTGCTGGTGGGCGCGCAGTTCGGCACCGTGGTCGTCCCGGGCGCGCACCACGACGTGCAGGTCACCACCTTCCGCGCCGACGGTCTGTACGTGGACGGGCGCCGCCCCACGGGCGTCGTCTACGCCGACGCGGTCACCGACGCCCAGCGGCGCGACTTCACGGTCAACGGCCTGTTCGAGGAGCCGGAGACCGGACGGGTGATCGACCACGTGGGCGGGCTCCCCGACCTCGAGGCGCGGCTGCTGCGCGCCATCGGCGACCCCTACGCGCGCTTCGAGGAGGACCACCTGCGCATCCTGCGCGGCGTGCGCCAGGCCGCGCAGCTGCGCTTCGCCCTCGAGCCGGCCACGCTGCGCGCGATCCGCGACCTCGCCCCGCGCGTGGCCTCGGTGGCCGCCGAGCGCGTGCGCGTCGAGCTGCTCAAGCTGCTGCGCCACGGCCGGGGACGGGGCCTCAGGCTCCTGCGCGACGCCGGGCTGCTGCCGTACGTGCTGCCCGAGGTCGCGGCCATGCAGGGGGTCACGCAGCCGCCGCGCTGGCATCCTGAGGGCGACGTGTTCGTGCACACCTGCCTGGTGCTCGACGGGCTGCCCGCGGAGCCGCCCGCCGGCCTCTCGGAGGACGACGCCGACGACCTGCTGCTGGGCGCCCTGCTGCACGACGTGGGCAAGCCGCTCACGCGCAGCGTGGACCCCGACGGCCGCATCCGCTTCAACGGGCACGACACCCGGGGCGCCGAGCTCGCTCGCGCCGTGCTCGAGCGCCTGCGCTTCCCCCGCCGGTCGCTCGAGCGCGTGGACGACCTCGTCGCCACCCACATGGCCTTCCCCAACCTGCCGCGCATGCGCCGCGGCCGCCTGCGGCAGTTCCTGGCGCGGCCCGACCTGCCCCTGCACCTGGCGCTGCACGAGGCCGACGCCGGGGCCAGCCACGGCGACGTGTCGCTGGCCGCCTTCTGCCGCGAGCAGGTGGCCGCGCTCGGCGCCGAGCGCGCCCTGCCCCCGCCGCTGCTCACGGGCGCCGACCTGTTGTCCCTGGGCTACGCCCCCGGCCCCCGCCTCGGCCGGATCCTCCGGGAGCTGCGCGAGCTGCAGCTGGAGGGCGTGCTCGAGGGCCGGGAGGCCGCGGTACGCCACGTGCAATCGGTGCACCCTCCTCCCCCCGGAACCGCCTGAGTGCCCGGATCCCGTCGCCCTGCCGTCACGCCGCGTTTCGCCCGGGTGACGGTCCCTCGGACCCGGGTAGCGACGCCGGCGCTGCTGGGCCTGCTGCTCTCCCTGGCCCTCGGGCTCCCGGGGGAGCGGCTGCCCGGGGCGCACGCCGGCGACCCCGCGCCGCGCCCGGGCCCGGCGCCCGCGCCGGTCGAGGTCGAGCGCGAGCTGCGGCGCATCCTCCGCGGCGAGCTGCCCCTCGCGGAGCGGCTGGAGGCCGCC
>CAZPOZ010000249.1:0-5117 GCA_964588235.1 uncultured Planctomycetales bacterium | reverse complement strand
GGACGGCGCCGCGAGCCCGGCCAGGGTGGCGTTGCCCACCGCGACGCGGTCGGCCAGGCGCACCAGGCGCGCGAAGCGGCGGGCCCGCGTGCGCGAGCGCGTCGCCCCCCGGCGGCTGTCGCGGAAAGGCAGGGCGTCGTCCACGTCGTAGACCAGGCGCCGGGCCCGGCGCCGCAGCGCCAGCGCCCAGCGCCGCGGCAGCAGCCGCCGGGAGAGCACGACGCCGTCGGCTCCGGCGGCCCGCACGAGCGTGGCCTCGCGTCCGGACGCGTCCTTCGGCCAGGCGGCCACCTGGAGCACGATGCCGGCCCGCTCCAGGTCGGACGCGTAGGCACGCCAGCGGTGGCACACGCAGGCGCCGTCGGGCTCGGAGGAGACCACCAGCAGCAGGCGCGTGGGCACCGGCTCACGGTACCCGCGGGGCCTCCCGCGCCGCCGCGACGGCGTGGCAGGCCTCCAGGATCTGGTCCAGCCGCGTGCTCAGCCGGTTCTTCTCGGCCACGAAGCGCGCGCCCTCGGCGGTGTGACGACGCAGGTCGGGGTCGGCCAGGACCCGCAGGGCCAGCGCCACGGCCTCGGGGTCCCCGGGGGCCTCCACGGGGATGCCCCCCTCGCGGCCCATCAGCTCGGCGACGCCGTCGCGGACCGTGGTGATCACGGGCAGGGACATCGCCAGGGCCTCGAGCGAGGTCAACGAGCAGGGGTCGTGCCAGGTGGGCTGCAGCAGCAGGTCGGCGGCGGCGTAGAGCGGGCGGGGGTCGGCCACCAGCGGGTGCCAGGTGACGCGGCCGGCCAGGCCCAGCCGCGCCGGCAGGCGCCGCAGCGCGCGGTCCACCTCGCGCCCCACGACCAGCAGGTGGAACGGCGGCGAGAGCGCGGCCACCTCGGGTCGAGCCAGGGCCCGGAGCGCGGTCTCCAGCCCCTTGAGCCGCGGGCGGTGGGCGCTGAGCAGGCACAGGACCGAGCCCGGGGGGGCCAGCCTCGCGCGCAGCCGCGCGCCCTCCGCGGCGAAGGGTCCGCGCTGGAAGGCCGACGCGTCCACGCCGTTGGGGATCACGCGCACGCGCCCGCGGGTCGCCGGGTAGCGGGCGACGACGCGCTCGGCCAGGCCCCGCGACACCGCGATCACCAGCGGCACGCCGGCGGCGCCGAGCAGCGCCGCCTCGGCCTCCTCGAAGAAGCGCTCCTTGCCCGACCAGGCGCGCGCCAGGCGCCGCAGCGGCCCGACGCCGCCGCGCGAGGCGTCGGCGGCCGCGCGCGCGTCGGCCACCAGCCCGCCGTGCGGGAGGTAGACGTCGCAGTCGGGCGCGTGGCGGAAGGCCAGCACGGCCCCGCAGCCGGCCGCGCGCAGGGCCTCGACGCCCGCCCGGGCGAAGGCCCGGTCCCGGGCAGGCCGGCGACGGGGCGCGGCGACGCGCAGCGTGCTCGCTCCCTCGGGCGCCGCGCCGGACAGCGTGGCCACGCTGACGCGCCCGCCCTGCGCCAGGGCCCGCCGCACGAGCAGGTCGGTGGCGCGCTCGGCCCCGCCGAGCGTGGGGTCGTAGCGGTCCAGCAGCACGCCCAGGTGCAGGTCCGCGCGCCCGGCGGAGGGCATCAGGGCCTGCCGGGCGGGGCCGGGGCCCGGGGCGGGCGCGGGCTCACGCCGCCGCGGGCCCGGCGCCGGCCCCGGTGGCGACGGCGACGCAGGCGCCGAAGACCACGTCGAGGTACTGCAGCTCGCCGGCGTGCCACACGGGCCGCACCTCGAAGGCCCGGGCCAGGGGCAGCAGGTCGCCGAGCTCGAAGTGCGGCGGCGTCGTCAGCACGACCACCGGCGCCGCAGCCAGCGCCCGGCCGAGCAGGTCGGCGCCGGGCAGCGCGTAGTCGGCCAGGCGGAACCGCTCGCGTTCCAGGGCCGGCAGGCCTCCCCAGGGCGGGTCGAGGTAGACCACGTCGAAGCGGCGGCGCTCCAGGACGGAGCGCACGTCGTCGCAGACGAACTCGATGGCGGGCTCCACGCCGTAGACGCGGGCGTTGTGGCGGGCGCTGGCCAGGCGGTCCGGATCGACGTCGGCCGTCGTCACGCGCCGACCGGCCCGGGCGAAGGCGATCGCGCTGCCTCCCCAACCGGCGAAGGCGTCCAGCACGTGCGCGCCCGGCAGGCGCCGCGCGAGCTCGAGGGAGGCCTGCTCGTACTTCACGCCGAACAGGCCCGGCCCGTCGATGGCGATCCCTTCGTCGAAGCGCGAGAACAGGTCGTAGCGCTGCTCCCAGTAGGGCTGGAACTGGGCGCCGAAGGGGCAGGGCGCGGGCGCGCTGCGGGTCTCCGGGGGAGAGGTCATACGGCCGTCGCTCCGTCGCGGCGAACGCGGGCGCCGCGCCTGGAGCCTACCCACCGGCGCCCGCCGCACCCGCGCCCGCGCCCACCGGGGTGCGGGGCCGACGCTCGCGGATGCGCCGCACGCGGGGGGCCACCTCGAGGTCGAAGCGTCGGAACATCTTCTGGATAGGCAGGTTACGCATTTTATTGTATTGTACAAACAGAAGCGCGCACACCCTCGGCGGCAACAGCCGGGGCGGGAGCGAAGCGGCCAGGCGAGCCAGGTCCTTCGCGACGCGACGGTTCCAGCCGCCGGGGTGCTCCTGCAGGCGCTCGGCGTCGATCAGGCTGACGCGGCCCTGGGCCGCATCGGCGTGCAGCTGGTTGGCGTACAGGTCGCGCAGCACGTAGCCGGCCTCGTGCAACCGGGCGACGACGGCCACGCCGGCCCGCAGCAAGGCCAGCGCCCCGGGGTGCGCGAGGCCGCCCGCCTCGAGCCAGGCGTCCAGCGGGCGGGCCGGCTCCAGGTCGTAGGTCGCGGTCAGGGCGCCCCGACGCGGATCGACGCCCGCGAAGGCCACCCGGGCCGCCGGCACGCCGGCGGCGGCCAGGCGTGCGAGCGCCGCGGCCTCCGCCGGGGGGTTCTCGACGAGGCCGCGCCACCCCTGCGGCTTGGCGAGCTTCAGGAACAGCCGCTGCTCGCCCAGGACCAGCTCGTGGTTGGAGCGTTCGGCCAGGTCGCGCACGAGCGTGGAACGCTCCAGGGCCTGGGCGACCGTGTGGAGCCCGCCCGCGGCGAGCCGTCGCGCGAGCGCCGGGTCGGGCACGAGCCGCCCGTCGGCCTTCAGCGGCGCCAGGGGCGCGAGCGGCGGCGCGGCCGCCCCGGGGAGCGGGCTCATCGGCCGGCCTCGGGGGGCGCGTCGCCAGGGGGCGCGTCGCCGGGCGGCCGGGCCGGGGTCGGGGCCGCGGCAGCCCTCGGAGCCAGGGCCTCGCGGACCAGCTCGGCGAGCGCCTCGCCCGCCAGCGCGTGGCCGTCGTCGTCCAGGTGGCCGCGCCGGTCGAAGAACAGGCGCGCGGCGGGATCGGCGGCCGCGCGTGCGCGCAGCGCGGGCCCGGCCGAGGCGACCGGCAGCGCGAGGCCCCGGGCCAGGGCGAGGAGGCGCCGCTCGGGCCCCTCGCGCTCGAGCGCGCGTTCCAGCGCGCGCGCGCGGGCCGCCACCTCGGCCCACAGGTCGTCGGCCACCGCCTCCGGCGTCGGCAGGTGCAGCACGGCCAGCCGCGCGCCGTCCGCGGCGACCTGCGCCGCGAGGTGCGCGAGCACGTCGCGGAGGAAGGCCCAGGCCCGGTCGGCCTCGGCGTCGGCGGGGTCGAACGCGCGCAGGCCCGGCCGCAGGCCGTCCCCCGCGCCCCCCTCGCCGTCACCGGCCCTGAGCCGCGCCAGCGCCCGCCGCTGCCAGACGTAGAGGCGGCTGTGCCGCGCCAGCCACTCGGAGAACGGGCTCTCGGGGCCGGGGAGCGGCAGGTGCACGAGCGCGCCGTCCGGGCCGGGGGCCATCCAGGCCTGGCGGCGTCCGCCCAGGGGCTGCCAGTCGTCGGCGAGGTCGTTGCCCTCGAACCAGGCCAGGACCACCAGGCCCGGCCGGTAGCGCCGCACCCGCCGCTCGTACAGCCGGGCCTGGAGCGCCGGGCTCGAGCCCGCCACGCCCCAGGCCATCAGCTCGGGCGCGGCCCGGCCCGCGCCGGCCGGGCCGCCGCCGCCGGCCTGCGACTCGAGCCGCCGGGCGGCCACCGCGGTGAGGCGCCGGCCCTCCTCCGTCCCGACGGCGGCCACCATCGAGTCGCCCAGGACGGCCACCCGGGGGAGGCCGCCGGCGTCCTCGGGCCAGTCGCGGTCGCGCATGCCCTCGCGGTTGAAGGCCAGCGGCACGACCCGACGCGCCTCCTCCACCCAGACCTCGCCCGCCCACGAGCGCGTGTAGCGCCGTCCGACCTCGGGATCGCGAAAGGTGTAGATCGGGCCCTCGTGCCCGAAGATGCGCACGGCCGCCTCCGCCGCGAGCAGCGCCACGGCAAGGCCCAGGAGCAGGAGCGCGCCCCGCAGCCCCCATGCCCGCAGCCGACCCGACCACCGGCGACCGCCCCCCGCCTCGCGGCCCAGGGCCGTCGGCGCCGCCTCCGCCCGGCCGCGCGTCGCGCCGGCCGGCGGCAGAGCGGGCGTCGGTCCGGAGGCGTCGGTCATGAAGGTCCTGGGCCTCTCGGCCTTCTACCACGACGCGGCCGCCGCCCTGGTCGTGGACGGCCGCGTCGTCGCGGCGGTGCAGGAGGAGCGCCTCTCGCGGGTCAAGCACGACGCGGCCTTCCCGCAGCGCGCCGTGGCGGCCTGCCTGGCGGAGGCCGGGCTCGGGCCCGCCGACCTCGACCTCGTCGCCTGGTACGAGAAGCCGCTGCTCAAGCTCGAGCGCCTGCTCGAGACGCACCTGGCGGTGGCCCCGCGCAGCCTGCCGGCCTTCGTCCGGGCCCTGCCGGGCTGGCTGCGCTCGAAGGTCCACGTGGGCCGGGCGGTCGCCCGGGGCCTGCCCGGCTACGCGCGCCGCTGCGTGTACGCCGAGCACCACCTCGCGCACGCTGCCAGCGCCTTCCTGCCCTCCCCGTTCCCGCGCGCGGCCGTGCTGACCGTGGACGGCGTGGGCGAGTGGGCCACGGCCACGCTCGGGCGCGGCGCGGGCGCGCAGGTCGAGCTGCTCGAGGATCTGCGCTTCCCCCACTCCCTCGGGCTGCTCTACTCGGCCTTCACGGTGCTGTGCGGCTTCGCCGTCAA
>CAZPOZ010000248.1:0-5127 GCA_964588235.1 uncultured Planctomycetales bacterium | reverse complement strand
CGTCGCGCGTGATGCCGGCGTTGTTCACGAGCACGTCCAACCCGCCCCCGAACGCGACGGCGGCCTCCACGGCCCGCTCCGCGTCGGCCGGCACGGACACGTCGGCCGGGACGAACTGCACCCGCTCGGGCACCCCGGCGGCGGTGCGCGCCTCCTCGGCTGCGGCCGCGTTGCTGCCCGTGAACGTGACCCGGGCGCCCTGACGCGCCAGCGCGGCGACGATCGCGCGCCCGATGCCGCGCGTGCCCCCGGTGACCAGGGCCGAGACCCCGTCGAGGTCGAGGGGTGCGGGGACGGCGTCGCTCGTCATCGGGCCTCCGGGGCCGGCAGCGAGGCGGCGATCTGCTCGGCGGTCGCCGCGTTGCGCGTGACCAGGGTCGGGTCGATGCGGCGCACGAGCGCGGAGAGCACGCCCCCCGGGGCCGGCTCGAGCGTCTCGGTCACCCCCAGCGACCGGGCGGCGGCGACGCACTCGACGAAGCGCACGGGGCTCGTGACCTGCGCCAGGAGCGCCTCGCGGATGGCGCCCACGTCGCGCGTGGGGGTCGCCGTGGCGTTGGGGATCACGGGGAAGCGCGGCGGCGCGAGCCTCACGCCGGACAGCGCGCGCTCGAGGCGCTCGGCCCCCGGCTGCATCAGGCGGCTGTGGAACGCGCCCGCCACCGGCAGGCGCGTGGTCCGGCGCACGCCCCGCTCCCGGGCCAGGGCCTCGGCCTTCTCGAGCGTCGGCAGGTCGCCGCTGATCACGACCTGGCCGGGGGCGTTGAGGTTGGCCACGCTGGCGACGCCGCCGGTGGCGGCCTCCGCGGCCGCGCACAGCGCCTGGGCGACGTCGCGCTCGACCGGCAGGGCCGTCATGCCCGACGGCACGCGCTCGGAGGCCTCCTGCATGCCCAGCCCCCGCTCGCGCACCAGGCTGACCGCTTCCTCCAGCCCCAGCACGCCCGCCAGGTGCAGCGCGGTGAACTCGCCGAGCGAGAGCCCGAAGGCGGCCACCAGGCGGGAGGACGGCAGGCCGCCGGCCGCGTCCAGCGCAGCGATGCAGGCGGCCCCCACCGCGAGGATCGCCGGCTGCTGCAGGTCGGTGCGCACGAGCTCGCTCTCGGGCCCGTCGCGGCAGATCGCGTACAGGTCGAGCCCCAGCACCCGCCCGGCCCGGTCGAGCACCTCGCGCGCCGCCGGGTAGGCGTCGGCCACGTCCACGCCCATGCCCAGCTTCTGGGCGCCCTGACCGGGGCAGACGAGGGCCAAGCCCATGGGGTCAGGCTCCCTCGGCCGAGGCTGCGGGACGGCGCCTGAGCTCGGCCACGATGTGGGTGGAGACGTCGCCCGAGACGTAGGCCCGGGCGGCGCGCAGCGCGTTCGTCACGGCGCGCGCGTCGCTGCGGCCGTGGCCGATCAGGTAGGCCCCCTTGACGCCGAGCAGCGGCGCGCCCCCGTACTCGGCGTAGTCCACGCGGCCCATGAGGGTCTTGAGCAGGCGCGCGGACTCGCCGGTGGCTGGCAGGCTGGCCTTGAGCACGCCGAGCATGTACTCGGCGATGCCCTCCGCCGCCTTGAGGGCCACGTTGCCGGAGAACCCCTCCGTCACGACCACGTCGGCCCGGTCGTGGAAGAACTCCCGGGGCTCGACGTTGCCCAGGAAGCCGGGCAGGGGGTCGGCGCGGAAGCGCTCCCAGGTCTCCTTGACCAGCCGGTTGCCCTTGTGCTCCTCCTCCCCGATCGAGAGGATGCCGATCCGGGGCTCCGCCACGCCCAGCGCGGCCCGGGCGTACTGGGCCGCCATGATCGCGTACTGGTGCAGGTGCTCCGGGCGCGCGTCGGGGTTGGCGCCGCAGTCGCAGACGATCGTGGCGCCCTGCGCGCGGGGGAAGGGCACGGCGATGCCCAGCCGCTTGACGCCCTCCAGGCGCTCGCACCAGAAGGTGGCGGCGGCCACGGCGGCGCCCGTGGCGCCCATGTTGACCACGCCTTGGACGGCGCCGCGGCCGAGCAGCTCGGCGGCCACGCGGGCGCTGCACCCGGGACGGCTGCGCACGGCCTGCACGGGGTCCTCGTCCATGCCGACGACGCTCGTGGACGGCTCCACCGGCAGGCGCCGCCGCTCCACCGGGTCGGCCCGCAGCCGGTCCAGCTCGGCGCCGACCGCGGCCGGGTCGCCCACGAGCACGACGTCCAGGTCGGCGAAGGCCCGCACCGCCTCCAGGGCCCCCTCCACCGGGGCCGCCGGCGCCCGGTCACCGCCCATGGCGTCCAGTGCGATGCGCATGGCGCGTGGTCCCGGGGGCCCGGCTACTCGACGTCCTTGGCGATCACCTCGCGACCGTCGTAGTGGCCGCAGTTGGGGCACACGCGGTGCGGAGGCCGGACGTAGGAGCAGCGCGAGCAGGCCGACAGGGTGCGCGGGGCGAGCGCGTGGTGGCTGGCGCGCATGCGCGAGCGGCGCTTGCTGAGCTTTCGCTTGGGGACGGCCATGGCGGCTCCTCGGGGGAGGCGGGACAGGGCCGCACGCGGCCGCTGCTGCCCGAGGCGCCGCCCGGCGGGGCCGGGCGCGGGGCAGTCCGGAAAGGTAGGAGTCCCCCGCAGGGGGGTCAAGAACGGCCCGAGGCAGAGCGCGGGGGGCGCCGGGGCTTCAGGCGCCGCCGCGCAGGCGCTGCTCCAGGGACTCCCGGGCCCGCTGGAGGGCCTCGCCGATCCGGCCCGGCTCGCTGCCCTGGCCCTGGGCCTGGTCGCGCTTGCCGCCGCCGCCCCCCCCCAGCACCGACATGAGGTCCTTGAGCAGCGCGCCCGCGTCGAGCCCCCGTGCCTGCGCCTCCGGGGCCATGCCCACGTAGGCGGGGGCCTTGCCCCCCTGGGCGCTGAGCAGGACCGCCACCGCGACCCCCTCCGCCCGCAGGCGGTCCCAGACGCCCTTGAGCGCCTTGGCGTCCAGACCGGCGAGCCCGGCGAGGGTGACGCGCAGCCCGCCGACCTCGACCCGCTCCGCGGCGAGCCGCTCGATCTCGCCGCCCGCGGCCTCGGCCTGCACGCGCTCGAGCGCCTGCTGCGCCTCCTGCTGCTGCGCGGCGAGGGCGTCCAGCCGGCTGGCCAGCTCCTCGGGGCGCGCCTTCAGGCGCTCGCCCAGCTCGCGGAGCACGCGACGGTCCGAGGCCGAGGCCCGCGCCGCCCCGCGTCCGGTGGTGGCCTCCAGGCGGCGCACGCCCGCGGCGATGCCGCCCTCGGACAGGACGCGGAAGGCGCCGATGTCGCCGGTGCGGGCGACGTGCGTGCCGCCGCACAGCTCGCGGCTGCCTCCCACCGCGCCGGGCACGTCGAGCACGCGCACGCGCTCCCCGTACTTCTCGCCGAACATGGCCACGGCCCCGGACGCCTTGGCCGCCGCCAGCTCGAGCACCTCGGTGCGCGCCGCGCGGTTCTCCCAGATCCAGGCGTTCACCAGCTCCTCGACGCGCTCGAGCTCCTCGGCCGAGAGCGGCTTGCCGTGGCTGAAGTCGAAGCGCAGTCGGTCGGGGGCCACCAGGGACCCCTGCTGCGTCACGTGCTCGCCCAGCACGAGCTTGAGGACCCTGTGGAGCAGGTGCGTGGCGGTGTGGTTGCGCCGGACGTCGTTGCGCCGACCCTCGTCGACCAGCGCCTCGACCTCGTCGCCGACCGACAGCGGGCCGGCGAGCCCCGCCTCGGCGGGGCCGAGCCGGCCCCGATGCACGATCAGGCCGTCGCGGCGCTGCGTGTCGGTGACCGTGAACAGCAGGCCCGGGGCCAGGAGCGAGCCCGTGTCGCCCACCTGCCCGCCGCTCTCCGCGTAGAAGGGCGTGCGGTCGAGCACGACCAGGGCGTCGCCCGGCCCCTCGGAGCGAACCGCCAGGCCCCGCTCCGGGTCCCCGACCAGCCGCTCGACGAGGCGGTCGTCCTGGAGCAGCCCGACGACGCGGGCGCGGGACCGCACGCAGCCGCCGTCGTCGCCGTGGCCCAGGAACTCGGTCTCCCGGCCCAGGCGTTCGCGCAGCTCGCGCGTCGCGCTGAAGGCGAAGATGTCGCCCTTCATCTTCGCGCCGGCCCGGGCGCGCTGGCGCTGCTCGTCCATCGCCGCGTCGAAGCCGGCCCGGTCCACGCCCAGGCCCCGCTCGGCGAGGATGACCTCCGCCAGGTCGAGGGGGAAGCCGTAGGTGTCGTAGAGACGGAAGGCCGCCGCGCCCGAGAGCACCGGGCCCGGCGCGCGGGCGAGCTCGTCCTCCAGGTAGGCCACGCCGCGCGCGTAGGTCTCGCGGAAGCGCAGCTCCTCGGCTTCCAGCTCCGCCCGGGCCAGGCCCTCGGCCTCGCGCACGGCCGGGTAGCCCGCGCCCATGGCGGCGGCCACGGCGGGCACGATCTCGGCGAGGAAGGGCCGGCTCAGCCCCAGCTGCACCCCGTCACGGATCGCGCGCCGGAGGATGCGGCGCAGCACGTAGCCCCGCCCCTCGTTGCCCGGTTTGACCCCGTCGGCGACGAGGAACGTGGCCGCGCGGACGTGATCGGCGATGCGGCGCATGCGCCGGCCGTCGTCGCCCGGCGGCAGCCCCCCGGCGGGGTCGAAGGCGTACGGCCGGCCCGACACCGCGGCGATGCGCTCCACGATCGGCCGGAAGAGGGTGGTCCCGAACGGGGAACGCTGCCCCTCGAGCGCCGCCAGCACGCGCTCGAGCCCGGCGCCGCAGTCGATGTTCTTCTGCGGCAGGGGCGAGAGCTCGTTCACCCCGCGGCGGTCGTACTGGGTGAAGACGGTGTTCCAGATCTCGACGTAACGCCCGGAGTCGTAGGAGCGGGACGAGCCGTCGCCCAGCTCGGCGGCCGGGCCGTAGTCGAAGAAGATCTCCGAGCAGGGGCCGCAGGGGCCGTTGGGGCCGTCCTTGGGGGCGTTGGCGGGCCAGAAGTTCTCGCCCGCGTCGAAGCGCGCGATGCGGCTGCGGGGGAGGCCGAGCGCCAGCCAGGCCTGGAGCGCCTCGTCGTCGTCCTCGTACACCGAGACGAAGAGCCGCTCGGGCGGGAACCCGAGCTCCTTGGTGAGCAGCTCCCAGGCCCAGGCGACGGACTCGCGCTTGAAGTAGTCGCCGAAGGAGAAGTGGCCCATCATCTCGAAGAAGGTCAGGT
>CAZPOZ010000247.1:0-5128 GCA_964588235.1 uncultured Planctomycetales bacterium | reverse complement strand
CCGCCCTCAGCCCGTGACCCTGCGGAATCTCGCGCGCGCGCGGCCTGAACATCTCGAAGCTCGCGCCGAGAGCCTCCGGTCCGCCCCGCCGCCCGCCCCCCGCCCCCCCCTACCTCCACACCGGATCCGCCCACACGTCCTGCTGCGCGTCCACGCCCAACGGCTCCCCCGCCGCCAGGCGCAGCTCGCGCTCCTCGAAGGCCCAGGCCACCCGCCCCGCTGCGTCCCGCTCCAGATCGCCCCCCGGCCCCCGCCGCAGGCGCAGGCCCCACAGCGGGTCGAGCAGCGGGCGCCGGAAGCGCACCACGAGCGGAGCCGACGAACCGGCGCGGAGCCGCTCCGCAAGCTCGTACGGGCTCGCCACCTCCCGCCCGTCCACCGCCCACACGTAGTCGCCCGGCCGCACCTGCCCCCGCTCCGCCGCCGAACCCGGCTGCACGCCGGTCACGAGCGGCCGCGGGGCCCCCTCGCCCACCAGCCCGTACGGCTCCAGCCCCGAGAGCACCCCCGTGAGCCGCAGCTCGACCCGCTCGGCCCCCCGCCCCACCACCAGCAGCCGCGGCTCCGTGCGCCCCGGCGCCGCCGGCTGGCCCAGCGCCGCAAGCCGCCGCCAGCCCTCCGCCGCGTTCTCGCACTCCACCCCCTCCACCGCCAACACCACGTCGCCCGGCTGGAGCCCCAGCCCCGCCGCCACCCCGCCCGGAGCCACCGCCGCGATCATCAGCGCCGGCAGCCGGAGCGCCGTCGCACGCGCCGACTCGGCCAGCCGGCTCGTGCGCGCCTGCGCCCGCAGGGCCTGCGCCTCGGGCGCGTCGGGATACGCGCGCACCGCCGCCTCCGCCACCTCCGCGGCACGCCCGTGATCGCCCAGCTGCGCCTCCAGCTGCGCCAGTGCCTGCCACACGTCCGGGCCCAGGCGCTCCACGCCCAACCCGAACGCCAGCCGCAGCCGCTCGCGCCCCTCCACGACCTGCCCCTGCCGCAACAGCAGGTCGGCCCAGCCCCGCAACGCGCCCGCCCGCTCCTGCGCCGGCGCCCCCTCCAGCACGTCCACCTGGCCGTAGGCCGCCCGCGCCCGCGCCACCAGCCGCTCGGCCTCCGCCGCCCCCTCCGCGCCCCGCGCCGCCAGCTCGAGCGCGCGCGCCACGCAGGCATTCGCCAGCCAGGTCCAGGCGACGAGACGCTGGGGCTCCAGCTCGACCAGCCGCGCCGCCCAGCGCAGACGGTCCTCGGCCACGCCTTCCCCCTTCACGAGCCGCTCCTGCAGCAGCGCCGCCTCCGCGGCCGCCTCCGCGGACGCCTCCGCGCGCGCCTCCGCGGACGCCGTGCCCGCCGCCGCTGCCGCCCGGCCCCCCGGCGGCAGCGCCTCCCGCGCGAGCGCCGCGCGACGAGCCTTCAGCGCGCTCGCCCGGTCTTCGGCCAAGAGCCGCTGCACCAACGCGCCCAAGGCCGAGTCTTCCGGCGCCGGCCCCTGGGCGGCCCGCTCCACGGGGTCGTCGGCGGGGGCCGCGCACCACGCGACGCGCTCCTCCACGCCCGCCGCCGCCAGCGCCTCGGCCACGCGCGACGCGGAGCCGAGCTCGATGAGCTCCACCCGCGGCGGCCAGCCGAACGGATGCAGCGCCACCGCCAGCCGCTCCACGTCCTGCGCCGGCTCGACGTCGAACGCGGGCACCGGCGCCGGCACCCCCACCCGCAGCTCGCCGTCGGCCGAGAGCACCTGCACCGCGCCCGCCGCCGACACCCGCAGCCGGCCCCGCCCCCCGCCGACCTCCGGCCCGCCGCCCGCATCCGCCACCAGCGCGCCCGTGCGCAGGTCCCACACCCGCCGCCGACGACCCCGCCCCGCGCTGAGCCGCTCGCCCGCGGCGTCGAGCGCGAACGGGGGCACCAGCGCCTCCGCCGGCTCGAGCTCGAGCGGCACGCGACGCCCCCGCGCAGGCTCGACCAGCACGAGACGCCGCGGCGGATCGCTTCCGGGCGCGGCGCCCGACGGCCGCGCCAGCGTCTCCTCCACCAGCAACGCCCCGCCCGCCGACACGCAGCGCAGCTCGGACTGGAGCGCGTCGGCCGGACGCACGAAGGGCACCGGCCGCCGGCCCTCCTCGCTCAACGGCAGCACGGCCAGCTCGAAGGCCTCCCCGCCCACCAGGGCCTCCACGCCGTCGGGCGCCAGCGCCAGATGGCGCACGCCCGCCCGCGGGCCCGCCAGCCGTGCGACGGGGAGCAGATCGCGCGCGTCGACCACGTGGAGCCGCGGCGTGGGGCTCGACGCGCCCGCCTCCGTCGGGCCGAGCCCGATCACCAGCCGCCCGGCGTCGGCGGTGACGGCCAGCGCCGCCACCGGCCCGGGCCCCAGGCGCATCTCGCGCTCGGGGAACAGGTCGTCGGCGCGCAGCGCCTGCACCAGCCCGCCGGGCGTGCCCACGTAGAGCACCCGCCCGCTCGGCGCCAGGGCCAGCCGCACCCGCGCGCGCAGCGCGGGCAGGCCCCCCCCCGACGCCGGCGGCCAGGCCAGGCTGCGGCCGAAGCGCCGCGACCCCGCCGCCTCCCAGCCCACGACCTCCCCCACCGGGCTGGCGGCGAACACGCCGAGGCCCCCCGCCACGACGGCCACGGCGTCGGGCGGCAGCAGCGTCCCGGGCGCCTCCGTCCAGGGCGCGAGCGTGCGCGTCGAGCCGAGCAGCAGCGTCTGCGGCCTCAGGCCCGCCACCGGGCCCTCCGAGGGCGGGGCGGCCAGCCCCAGCACCACGTGCCCGCCGTCGGGGCTCAGCGCCGCGCAGCGCAGCGCGCGCCCCCCGACGTCGCGGGTGCCCAGCCTCTCCAGCGCCGGCACGCTCCACGTGGTCACCGCGCCCTCGCGCCCCACCGTCACCAGGCGCGCAGGCTCGGCGGCGAACCCCAGCGCCAGCACCTCGGAGGCGTGCGCCTTCACCCAGCCGCGCTCGGCGCCGTCGTGGGGATCGAGCAGCCGCACGGAGCCGTCGAGCCCGCCCACGGCCACCAGGCCCAGCGTGGCGTCGAAGGCCGAGCAGCCGCCCGGCGCCGACCAGGCCGGGCGGGCGCCCCCCCCGGCCTGCGCCGGCTCGAGGGGCCGCCACTCGATCCACGCCGGCTCCAGGTGCCCCACGAGCAGCTCGCCCGTGCCCGTGTCGGTCAACGAGACGGGCACCCGCGGCGCTAGCCCCGTCCAGCCGTCGTCGGGGTCGGCCGCGCGCACCCGCACGCGCGCGCCCCCTGCGAGGTCCACGGTCGCCACCTCCCCGTCCACGCTGCCCACGAGCAGCCGCTGCCCGTCGGCCGAGAAGCTCAGGGCCGAGACCGCCGCCGCGCGGGGCGCCGGACCGCCCGCCGCCGGGGGCAGCGCGCGCCAAGCCGTCGCTCCCGGGTCGAGCACCCACAGCGCGCCCGTGCGAGAGGCGAAGGCGGCCCGCGGGCCGTGCGGGTAGAGGGCCCACAGGCCCTTCGGCTCGTCGGGCTGCTCCTCGGGGTCCGCCGCCCCGGGGTCGGGTCCCTCGGCCGAAGGGGGCGCCGCGGGCGCCGGCGCGGGCGTGGGCGCGGGCGCGGCCACCGGTTCGGCCGTGGCCGAGCGGCCGTCCCACCTCAGGCCGCGGCCCTCCGGCGTCAGGGCCAGCACGGCGCCGGAGGGGTCCACGCTCAGGCCGGCGAGCTCGTCCTCGAGCTCGTCGCCCACGTCCAGCGTCCGCAGCCGCAGCCCCGCGTGCGCCAGCGTGAGCGTGCGCCCCTGCACCCAGGCTGCCGGGCCGTCCGCGGCCGCGAGCGCCAGCGCCCGGGCCGCGCCGGGGAAGCGCGCGACGACCCGCGTCGGGTCGGACACCTCGCGCAGCGCGAGCCCCTCCGGCTCGACGTGGGTGAGCAGCCGTTGGCCGTCCGGCGAGAGGGCGAAGCCCCGCAGCGGACGGTCGCCCGCCTCCCAGGCCGTCACCGGCGCGCCCGTGGAGGCGTCGTAGGCCCTGAAGCCCGTCGGCCGGGGGACGAGCACCCAGTGGAGGGCCCGGCTCAGCTCGAAGCGCCGCTCCGGTGGCGGGGCCGGCCCCTCGGGCGGCACCAGGGAGGGGAAGGGAGGCGTCCGCGTCCAGGCCGGGGGCCCCGTGGCGAGCCAGCGGCGCACGAGCAGGGGCAGGGGCGCCAGGTCCGGGGCCAGCGCGTGCGCCTGCCCGACCCTGTGGAGCGCGGCGCCCGGGGAGGCGCCGGCGGCCAGCCGCTCGCTCTCGCTGAGCAGGGTGCGGGCCTCCTCGAGGCGCTTCTCGCGGGCGAGCAGGCCCTCGCGCGCCTCGGCAGCGTGGGCGCGCTCGCGCTCCCGGGTCTGGCGCACGTAGAGCCAGCCCACGGCGACGAGCAACGCCAGCACGGTGAGCGCGACGGTCCAGGCCAGGCGCACGGCGCGGCGGTGCAGCCGCACGTCCTCCGACAGCAGCGCCTCGGGCGTGGTGCGCCGGACGGTGGCCACGAGCTTGGCCACGGCCTCCTTGAAGGCCGGGTTGCGCAGGGACAGCGCCTCGGGCGTCGAGGCCTGCCGCAGGTCCACCCAGAAGGGACCGTCGTCGCCGAAGGCGTGGAGCAGCGCGGGGGGGAGCGCCGTGGTGCCCTGCGGATCCCAGCCGTGCGCCCCGGACGCGGCGCGGCGCCAGCGCAGGGAGCCCGCAGCCAGCGCGAGCAGGGTCTGGTCGGCGCGCCCCAGGCGCAGCCACTCCCCGAGCTCGCGCCCGACCCAGTCGGAGGCGGCGGCCGCGGGCGAGGCGACGACCACGACGGCGCCGCTCTGCGCGAGCGCGGAGCGCAGCCGCTCCCACCCCTTGGGCGCGGCGTCCAGGTTCGTGCGGTCGAGGAACACGCGCAGGTCGCGCAGCCGGTACCAGGGGCGCGCGATGCGCTCCAGGCCGTGCTTGAGGGCGCGGGCGACGTGGCTGCCGTCGGCGTGCGCGTACGAGAGGAACACGTCGTAGCGCCAGCGGGGGGCGGCGGGACCCGGCGCGTTCGGCAGGCGGCCCACGGCATCTCTCCGTGCCGGGTCCATCCCGGGGCGGCCGAGTCTACGCGGGCCGGCTCAGCCGCAACGCCACCAAGATAGGCGATGCGAGGCACGTGCGGCGCGCTGGAGCCGGGC
>CAZPOZ010000246.1:0-5135 GCA_964588235.1 uncultured Planctomycetales bacterium | reverse complement strand
CCCGTGGAGGGACAGGCCCAAAGGATGGCGCCCGTGCCGGTTTCCGCTGGTAACCACGCGACCGGTCCGGCCGCGGGGCTCCACGGCCCGTGGACGGCGCCGGGCCAAGCCCTGCGAGGGGTATGCTCGCCCGGCTCACCGGCCCGCCGCCCCCCCCTCTCTCCCTCCCGGATGCGAACGCCCTCCATGCGCCACCTCCTCGGACTGAGCCGTCGTCTCCTGCCCGTGCTCGTGCTGGGCGCGGCGGCCGCGGTTGGTGCGGAGGAGCCCCCCCCGGCCCCCGCGCCGGCCCCGGCGCCGGCCCCGGCCCCGGCTCCGGCTCCGGACCCCGCGGCGGCGGTCGTGCCCGCCGAGCGCACCGCCGCGCTGTTCGAGGCGCTCCCGGCGCCTGGCGCCGCGGGCGCGTTCACCTTCGAGGGCGAGCTGGTCAACCGCGGAACGGCGCTGGGCGACGCGACCTTCTCGCTCGAGCCGACCGAGGAGGCCGGGTCGCCGGCCTGGAAGGCGGTCGAGCACGTCGAGATCCAGGCCGGGACCAAGCGGCTGAGCATCCGGCTCGAGACCGTGCTCGACCGTCGGCTCACGGCGCTCCGGGGCCGCTCGGTCAGCGAGCACCCCGACGAGCCCCGCCAGCAGGTGGACTGGCAGCGCACGCCCGAGGGCTACGTCGTGGAGACGCGCGAGGGGGACACCCCGGTCACGCGCCAGGTGCTCGCCACGCAGGACGCCCTCAAGGCCTCGATGTGCGGCATGGTCGCGTTCTGCCGCACGCTGCCTCCCGAGCGCGCCGCCTACGAGGTGGACGTGCTGGAGAACGAGCCCAAGGTGCGGCTCCTCGTCGCCGAGCGCCGCAAGCGCACGCGGGTCGAGGTGCTGGGCGACCGGCCCTGGGGCCCCGAGGGCGCCACGCAGCCGGCCTGGGTGGTGAGCGTGGACGAGGTGGGCGACGGCACCCCCTCGTTCCTCGCCTTCGGCCCCGCGCCGGAGCGTCGGCTGCTGGGCCTGCACCGGCCCGACCGCGCCATGCTCATCCGCCCCCGCGGGCCGCGCAAGGCGCCCGCGGAGGTCGACTTCGCCGCCCCGGCCCGCTCCGCCAAGGCGGCGGGGGCGCAGGCGGCCCGCGCCTTCGCCGTGGGCGACGTGGACGCGATCGCCCGGGTCACGCACTGGCCCACGGCCCTGGCGGCCGTGCGCGCGGCGGACCCCACGCAGCCGGAGGCGAGCGACGAGGCGCTGCGGGAGTCGATCCTGGCCCGGCTGAGGAAGCGGTTGACGAAGCGGCCCCCCGAGATGATCGAGGCCGCGCTGCTGGCCACGCTGGAGCAGGTGCGCGAGGAGCCGCTGGAGGGCGGCCACGTGCGGCTCGTGTTCCCGGAAATCTTCCGCGGCATGCAGCTCGAGGTGCTCGAGGTGGACGGCACCTGGTTCCTCGCGCGCTTCCCCGACGCCAAGTGAGGTGCCCGGTGCGTTCCCTCCCCCTGCTGCTGCTCGCCCTGCTGACGCTCCCGGCTCCGCGCCTCGCCGCGGAGGACGCCCCGCCCGCCCCCCCGGCCCCGAGCCCGGCCCCGCCTGCCGCCCCCCCGGCTCCGGCGGCCCCCGTGCCGCCGCCCGTGCGCGGCCCGGCGACGCTCCCCGCCGCCGAGCAGCAGGAGGCGCGTCGGCGCGGGGCGGCGCTCCGGGCCGCCCTCGGGGCCCCGGACGCCCCCTTCCGCTTCGAGGGGCAGCTGGTCTTCGAGGGCTTCGGGCTGGGCACGTTCACGCTCGAGGCCGAACCCGTGGAGCGCGCCGAGAAGCCGGCCTGGTGGGTCGTGGAGCGCCTGGTGCGCGAGGCCGGCCAGGGGCGCGTCGTGCAGGAGCTGGCCTGCTTCCTGGCGGCCGACCTGACGCTGCTGCAGGGAGAGAGCCTGTACCGCGCGCCCACGGGCGAGAGCGTGACCACCTTCGGCCGTCGCGAGGGACGGATGGAGGTCACCGAGGCCGAGGGTACGGGGGCCACGCGCACCGCCGAGGTGGACGTGCCCGCCGACGCCCTGATCGGGCTCTTCGCGCCCGTGCGGCTCCTGCTCTCCTGCCCCGACCGGGTGAGCGGCGACCTGATCCTGCCCGTCTTCGAGCCACGCCACGCCTTCCCCGACGAGGCCGGCAAGCCGGCCCCCGCGGGCTTGGCCGACCTGCTGCTGCGACCCGGCCAGGGCATGGCCCACGGCCGGCACGCTCAGGCGTCGGCCGCCTCGGGCCGCGCCTTCACCCTGCTGCTCGAGGGCGGGTTCGCAGGCGTGCTGGGAGAGCGCCCCCGCTGGCAGATCCGCCCGGCGGGCGGGCCCGAAGGCTCCAGGCCCGCGCGCATCGACTGGTTCGACCGCATCGGCCAGCCGCCCCAGTCGCCCTGGCAGGCCTTCTGCACCTTCGGCCGGGGCTACCACCTGCCCCGGCGCGACCTCCTGGAGCAGGCCTTCCACTGGCCCAGCGTGCGCGACCACGAGGTGGCGGCGGGCACCTTCCCGCCCGAGGCCACGCCCGAGCAGGTGCGCGACTACTACGTGGCCGAGTTCGAGGGCATGAGCAAGCACCGCACGGAGGCCGACTGCGACGACCTGCTCGTGCAGCTGCTGGTGAGCAGCGAGATCACGCACGCTCCGGGCAGCGTGAAGGTCTCGAGCCCCCCGGTGTTCGGCGGCCACGCCTACACGATGAAGCAGGTGGGCGACCGCTGGGCGATCGTGGCCATCGACTGAGCCCTCGAGCCGGGCCCGTCAGAGCGAGGCCCAGGGGCGCGCGCGGCGCTCCACGGGGTCGCGGTCGGGCGGCAGCGGCACGGGGGCCGGCGGGCCCAGCGGCTCGCGCAGCGGCCGCGTGCGCTCGTCCTCGGCCCGGTTCCTGAGCAGGCGCGCGAGGAAGGCCTCGACGCGCCGGCGCAGGCCGCCCGCGTCTCCCCGGAGGCCCCGGGCTTCGACGTAGGCGGCCAGCGCGCCCCCCGGGTCGGCGTCCGTCGCGACCCCCAGCGGGGCGAGCCCGGCGAGCCCCGCCACGAGACGCGACAGGTCGCGCAGCGCCCGGCGGTCCAGGCGCCGACCGGCGCGGACCACGCGCGCCTGGGGCGCCCCCACGGGCAGCACGCGCTCCGCCGCGTCGTCGAGCAGCAGGTTCTTGGGCCAGGCGTCGCCGTGCCGGTAGCCGGCCGTGTGCCAGCGCGCCAGGGCCTCGCCCAGCCTCGGCGCCAGGGCCCCGCCTCCCGGCGCGGCCAGGGCCTCGTCGGCCGGCCTCCAGCCCTCGAGCCAGGGGCGCAGCAGCACCGACCCGAGCAGCCGCCCCCAGCGGTCGCGCCGCTCGCCGACGAGCAGGGGCGCGGGCGCGGCGATGCCGACCCGCCGGGCGGCCAGCGCCCCGCGGGCCTCGGCGCGCTCGCGGCTGGGCCGGAGCCAGGTCCGCCAGCGGCGCGGGGGGGCCGGCGCGCGCCACTTGAGCAGCAGGGGACCCGCCGCAGCGTCCAGGCGCACGGCCGCCGCATCGCGGTCGCTGGAGACGAGCCGTCCGGCCCGGCCCCGCTCCATCCAGCCGGACACGCTGCGGAGTCCCTCCGCGGCCACGAGGGGCGCGGCCTCCGGCGCGCTCCACCAGGTCTCCCTCACGGGCCACGCCAACCAGGTGGGCGACACGAGGCGCGTGCGGCGCGCTGGAGCCGGGCTCTCAGGCCGCTTCCTCCTCCTCGCGCAGGCCGCAGGGGCGTCGTCGTCATCGGCCTTCCGCTACCGGCCCAGCGCGCCGGCTGCTTGGGCCGGGGGTTCAGCGGACCTGCGCAGGCCGCCCCGCGGGGGGCGGGCTCCTGCGCCTGAGGTCCAGGCCCGCGAGCGGGTGGCCCTGTCCCTCACGGGGCGGGCCGCTCCACGCGGAACACGGCCACGGCCACCAGCGAGAACCAGGTCGAGAGCCTCCGCGGCGTGCCGTCGGCCACGAGCCCCACGGACGCCGCCTCCCCGGCGAGCGCTGCGGGCGTGAGCACCGCCCGGCGCCGCGCCACGCCGCGCAGCCGCTGCAGCCGGGCCTTGACCGTGGTGGCGTCCGAGAAGGAGAGCACCACGCGCCGCTGCGCCACCCGGGCGAGCTCGGCCAGGATCGCGCGGCGCTCGGCGGGCTCCACCACGTGGTGCAGCAGCCGGTGGCAGACGACCGTGTCGAAGGCGCGGTCCGGGAACGGCAGCCGCGTGGCCGGGGCCACGAGCAGCTCCACCCGGCCGGCGGCCAGCTCCGGCGCCAGCGCCTCCCGGGCCTGCTCGATCATCGCGGGGGAGAGGTCGGCCGCGGTGACCTGCGTGGCGACCGTGAGCAGCGTGGGGACCAGCCGCCCCGCGCCGGTGGGGCAGTCCAGGACGCGGCCCGTCGTGCCCGCGCGGGCCAGGGCCCAGCGGACGGCGCACAGCTCGCGCCGGTTCGACCACCGGCGCGTCCACGAGCCTTCGTACTTGCGGCGGTAGGCCCGGGCGCCGGCGGCGCTGGTGTAGCGGGCGACGAGGTGCTCGTGCACGCGCGCACTGTACCCGCCGTCGCGTGGGCGGCGGCGTCCGGCCCGCCACGAGTACGATGCGCCGCGCGTGGACGCCCCCGAGCCGCTGCCCGAAGGCCTGACGCTGGCCCACTACCGGCTGGGCGCGCCGCTGGGGGCCGGGGCCATGGGCACGGTCTACCGGGCGCACGACCTCGGGCTGGACCGCGCCGTGGCCGTGAAGGTTCTGCGCGAGGAGGTCGCCCGCGACCCGCGGCTCGTCGAGCGGTTCGTGCGCGAGGCGCGCGCGGCCGCGCGGGTGAGCCACGCCAACCTGGCGCACGTCTACTACGTGGGCAGCGACCAGGGGCGCTCGTTCTTCGCCATGGAGCACGTGGACGGGCGCAACCTCGAGGAGGAGGTGCGCGTCCGCGGGCCCCTGCCGTTGGCCGACGCGGTGGACGCCCTGGCCCAGGCCGCCCGGGGGTTGGCCGCGGCGCACGCGGCGGGCGTGGTGCACCGCGACGTCAAGCCCAGCAACCTGATCCGCCGGGCCGACGGCGTGGTCAAGGTCACCGACTTCGGGCTGGCGCGCTCGATCCGCGGCGAGGTGGACGCCAGCGGGGCGGGCGCCGTCACGGGCACGCCCACCTAC
>CAZPOZ010000245.1:0-5167 GCA_964588235.1 uncultured Planctomycetales bacterium | reverse complement strand
ACCGCGCGGCCGAGGACAGGTCGAGCGGGCAATCCGCTCCGCCGCCCCCCCCCCCGGGCCGGGGGCGACGCGCTCCGGCCGGGCCCCGACGGACGGCACCTCCGGGCGGGTCAGCGGGCCTCGCCCAGCGCCGTCACGAAGCGCTTGCGCGTCTCCCCCGGGGCCGGGTACTCCGACTCGTCCCAGCGCAGGAGGCGGCAGGGGGCCAGCGCGGCGCGCAGCTCCTCGGGGTCGAACAGGTGGTGCTCCACCGGGTCGAGCGCCTCGGTCCAGGTGGTGCCGACGACGAGCACGTTGACGGCCAGCAGCCCGCCCGGACGCACGGCCTCCTGCATGCGACGCAGGACGGCGTAGGCCTCCTCCCGCCCGAGGAACATCAGCAGGCCCACGGCCACGACCGCGTCGAAGCTCCCCTCGGGGAAGGCCCCGGCGCGCACGCGGCGCTCCTCCACCGTGACGTCGAGGCCCTCGCGCGCCGCCTGCCGGCGCAGGTGCGCGACCGCGGCGGCGCTGGGCTCCACCGCCGTCACCCGGCACCCGGCGCGCGCCGCCGCGAGCGCCAGCGCGCCCGGGCCGGCGCCGAGGTCGAGGACCCGCCCCGCCAGGTGCGGCAGGATCGCCGCCTCGAAGGGGTTCAGCCCGGGCGCCGGGCCCGCCGACTGCCGCCGGAACTGCTCGTCGAAGAAGGCGAGCGCGCGGTTCACGGGCGGCACGGGCCGCGGCCCGGACGGAACGTCATCGCTCGAGGACCTCCCCGTCGGAGGCGGGCACGGCTTCGAGGGTGAGCACCAGGGCCAGGACCGCCTCGGGCTCCGCCGCCGGCTCGAGCGTGTCGTCCACCGTCAAGAACAGCGTGCCCCCCTCGGGCAGCGCATGGCGGCCGACGGGCACGAACCGCAGCCCGCCCGGGCCGGGGGAGCGGCAGCTGAGCCACAGGTCGAGCAGGGCGGGCCTGTCGGCCCGACGCCGGAACGTCAGGCGCAGCCAGCCGTGCTCGCCGAGGGGGACGGCCTGCTCCTCCCCTTCGCGGGCGGTCCCGTCGCGCGTGAGGAGCGTGGGGACGCGCTCCGGGCACTTCTCGCTCACACGGATCAGCGCGCTCAGCTGGCAGTCGTCGAGGAGGGCCGCCTTCGAGCGGGCGCTCAGCGGCGCCCACGGGGCGGGGGGCGGCGAAACGTAGCCCAGGCCCATGTGGCGCACGTCGAGCAGGTCCCCGACCGTCTCGCGGGGCAGGGCGAAGACGCGCAGGCAGGAGGCGAGCGGCGCGAGGTCCCCGACCGGGGGCTCCGCCTCCCCCCCCGCCGCGCCGATCCGCGCCCGCTCGCGCTCCACCGCCGCCCGGCGGTCGGAGGAGGCCGCCGTCCAGGCGGCCTGCCCCCAGCCGCGCTCGGCCGGCAGGCCCCGCTCGAGCAGCTCCGCCAGCTCCCGGGCCGCGAGATCCGCGCCCAGCCACTCCGGCGTCCAGGCCGTCGAGCGCAGCAGCGCCGCCAGCGCTTCGTGCAGCGCCGGGGTGCCGATCACCTCGAGCGCGCCGGCGAGGCCGTCGGCGCGCGCGCTGCCGGCGGCGGCGCTCCACAGGGTCGGGGGCAGGGCCGCCTCGAGCAGCGCCGGCACGCCGGCCGGCGCCACCAGCGCGCCCGAAGGCCACGCGCCCAGCCGTCCCTGGACCCGCCATCCTTCGAGGTCGGCGCAGAGGGGGGGCAGCGGGTAGCGGCGCGCGACGCGGGCGGGCGCCTCCTCGGCCCCTCGCGGAGCCGGCGCGGCCGGGCCCGCGGGAGGGGCACGCCCGGCCTCGCGCGGGGCCGCGCGGGCGGGCAGGGGCGGCGGGACCCCGTGGAGCCGCGGAGCCCGCGTCCGGAGGGCCCGCGGCGCGCGGGCGCCGGCCGGGTGGAGGACGGCCTCGGGAGGGGTCGGGCCCCCCGGGCCGGCAAGCCCGGCCCACACGGTCGCGGGCAACAGCAGCAGGACGGCGCCGCGCATGGCCCGCAGGGTCGGCACGCGGGGTCATCCACGCGTCACCTCGACCGTCCGGCGTTGGCCCGCCCCCTCCCCCCCGGGGCCCGCCGGACGGTCAGGCCCTGCGCCCGGACACGATGCGCGTGGCGTAGCGCAGCGCCACGCGGCCGTCCGCCGCGGCGTGGCGCGCGTGCAGCGCCCCGAGCCGGGCGGCGAGCGCCTCGGCCCCCGGCCCGGCCTGCGGCACGTACGAGGCGCTGAAGGCGCGACGCAGCAGGCCGGCGCGGTCGAGCCGCTGCACGTTGGGGAACGCCGTCGCGGGCTCGAGGGCCAGCCCCGCGGCGCGCAGCAGGTCGGAGGGGTCGGCGTAGGCCCGGTCGGCCGGGTGGTCCCCGGAGGCGGAACGCACGAGGTCGGAGTAGGCGGCGGTGGTCGGGTCCGTGCGCCGCTCCCGCTCGTTCCACATCACGGCCAGGCGTCCCCCCGGGCGCAGCAGCCGGAGCAGCTCGGGCAGCGCGCGCGCCGGCTCGAACCAGTGGAACGCCTGGGCGCAGACGACGAGCCCGAAGGAGCCGCTCGGGAGCCCCGTGGCCTCGGCCGTCCCCGGGACCCAGGTCACGCGCGCGTGCGGCTCGGCCGCCGCCCGCATCGCCGCGTTGGGCTCCACGGCCGTCACGGGGGTCCCCGCGTCGGCCAGCAACCGCGCGGCGATGCCGGTGCCCGCCCCCACGTCGGCCACCCGGAGCGCGTGGAGCGGTCCCAGGCCGCAGAGCAGCGCCTCGATGGCGGCCGCGGGGTAGGAGGGGCGTGCGGCCGCGTAGTCGGCGGCGCGGCTGGAGAAGCGCCGGGTGGGGTCCAGCGCGTGGAGCGGGGCGTCCGGGGACGGGGCAGCGCCTGAAGCCACGCCTCGCATCGTAGGCGTGGGCGGCGCCCGCGCACGGTCGGGGGGCGGGCGCGTCCCGCCCGACCGCTGCCGGCGATCGCCGCACGGCTATGCTCCCACGCCCGGGGCCGATCCCCGGGACGGAGGCGCGCGTGCCCACCCCCCCTGACCGCTGCGGCCCCACCTCCCGGCGCCGCAGGGCTGCCCGCGGCGTACGGGCGGCCGCCGGGGCCCGGGGCGCCCTGGCGCTGGCCGCCGCCCTGGGCGCGTTCCTGGCCGGCACCGGCGCGCGAGCCTGGGGTGGTCCCGCGGAAGCGACGTCCGCCTCGAGGCCGGCCCGGCCCGGGCCGGCGCCGGCGCACGTGGTCGTGGGCGCCGCCGACGCGCGCGTGGGCGGGCGCGCCGTGGTGACGCGCTCCTCGGGGCTCCCGGAGCCGGGCCTGTGGTTCTCGGCGCGGGCGCTCGAGGTGTTCGACACGCCGCTCGGGGCGGGGCGGGGCGAGTACTCCTCGCGGCGCCTGACCCTGACCGGCCGCTGGGCCCGCGACCTGTCCTCGCGCGTCCAGGTGGTGACCGACCTCGCCTTCGAGCGCGGGCGCTACGAGTTCAGCGCGGCGGCGGGCCTGCCCGGGACGGGCAGCCTGGGCGGGGACGTGACCGGCCTGAGGGCGGGCGTCACGGCCGCCTGGAGCCTGAGCCGTCCCTTCGGCGTGGTGGGCGGCGTGTTCGCGCGCTCGAACTTCGCCGACGGGGCCGACCTCGCCGACGGGATCTGCCCCGGGGTCGTCGGGGCCGTGCGCCTGAAGCTCGGCTCGCTGCCCGACGTCTACTTGGGCGCCGAGTACGAGGAGGGGCTCGAAGGGGACTCGTCGATCACGCCGGTGGGCGGCATGGGCGGAGGAGGCGGCGACGGCGCGCGCAGCCGCTGGCGCATCCAGGCCCGCGGGGCGGGCGTGGCGATCTGGTACCTGCTCAGCCCCACCTGGGCGGTGGGCCTCTCGGGCGGCTACGAACGGCGGGACATCCGCCTGGCCCCCGACGACCGGCTGGCCGACGGCGTGCTGCGCGAGCGCCGGCTGCCCATCGGGGTGGACGTGGCCTGGCGCCGGGGCGAGCGTCTCTCGCTCTCCTTCTCGGCGGGCGCGAGCCTCTACAACAAGGTGACGCTCGTGGGCTCCGACGGCCGCGAGGTGCTCGACGTGAACACCGATCCCGCCCCCTACGTGCAGCTCGAGCTCTGGTGGCACGCAGGCTGAGGCAGGCCGGGTGGGACCGGGGCCGCACGCGGCGGGGATCGGGACGGTAGTGGGCTGACTTCCTCCCGCCCAGGACGGGCGACGCGCCTCAAGGCCTGCGCAAGGAGGAGGAAGCGGCCTGAGCGCCCGGCTCCAGCGCGCCGCACCTGCCTCGCATCGCCCCTCTTGGTGGCGTTGGGCGTCAGGATCGCGAGCGAACCCACTACCATCGGGACGGAAGCGTTGCATGGAGGGTCCGTCGGTGGGATGCTGCGGGGGCTCCCCGCTCAGCCCCCCGGAGCCCCCGCATGCACCGCTGCGCCCGTCGCCTTCCGCGCCTGCTCGTGCTGCTCTCGCTCGCCAGCGCGGGAGCCTGCGGCGGGAGCGGAGGCCTCTCGAGCAACGCCCTCCTCGCCAACCTGGTGCTGTCCGCGGGCACGCTGGCGCCCGCCTTCAGCCCGACCCAGACCCTGTACGGCGTGGGGCCGGCGCTGCTGCCCAGCGCGGTGACGGTCACCGCGACGACCGCGGCTCCGTCGGCCACGCTGACGATCAACGGCGTGGCCACGGCCTCGGGCTCGCCCTCGGCGCCGATCGCGCTGCCGCTCGGGGCCACGGCGGTCGCGGTGGTCGTCACCGCCGAGGACGGGACGACGCAGGTCACCACCACGATCGCGCTCCAGCGGGCCCTGGGCGGGCAGGAGGCCTACGTGAAGGCCTCGAACACCGATCCGGGCGACGCGCTGACCAGCGTGACCCTGGGGTTCCAGGGCCCGAGCCTGGCGATCGACGGGGACACGCTCGTCGTCGGCGCGCATCGCGAGGACGGCGCTGCCGCAGGCGTGAACGGCAACCAGGCCGACAACACCCTCTTGGACAGCGGGGCCGCGTACGTGTTCGTGCGCACGGGCGGCGTCTGGACGCAGCAGGCGTACCTCAAGGCGTCCACCCCGGGCGCGACGGACTTCTTCGGCTACGCCGTGACCGTCTCCGGCGACACCCTGGTGGTGGGCGCCCCGGTGGAGGACAGCAACGCGACGGGCATCAACGGCAACGAGGCCGACGACTCCGCGAACGCGGCGGGCGCGGCCTA
>CAZPOZ010000244.1:0-5174 GCA_964588235.1 uncultured Planctomycetales bacterium | reverse complement strand
AGGGCGTGGACCTGCGCGCCACCGCCGAGGTGACGGTGGAGCGCGTCGGCGTGTTCGGGGTGGCCTTCGGCCTGCCGGCGGCGCTCGAGGTGACCGAGGTGGTCGTGGAGGGCGCCGAGCTGGACGACTGGACGCGCACGACCGACGGCGGGGCGCCGGTGCTGCGGGTCACGTTCCGCGACCGCCTCCTGGGCGTGGCCACGGTGCGCGTGGCCGGGCGCCTCGCCTTCGTGGTCCCCGAGGAGGAGGGCCGGGAGGCCGTGCTCGACGTGCCGCTCCTGCGCCTGCGCGAGGCCGACCACCTCCGGGGCCAGCTGGCGGTGCACGCCGACCCGGCGCTGGACCGGCGCGAGGTGGAGGGCTCCCGCAAGGGGCTGACGGTGCTGGAGGCCGGCGCGCCGGCGGGCCTGGAGGCGCCGCCGTTGCCCGTGGCCGACCTGCCGCTGGGCGCGCGCTTCGAGCATCGCGAGGGTCCGGTGGCCTACGTGCTGGCCCTCAAGCGCAAGGCCGCCACCGTGCTGGGCTTCGTCGAGACGCGCCTGACCCTCGAGCCCAACCGCTCGCGCATCGAGGTGAAGCTGCGCTGGCAGGTCCAGTTCCGCGGCGTGGACACCTTCCGGTTCCGCGGTCCCCTCGACCTGGCGCCGCGCGTGCACCTGGACCCCGGTCCGGCCCAGGCCGGCATGGACCTGCTCGACCCCGTGCCCGAGCCGCGGCCGGAGGGCGCCCCCGAGGGCTGGACCGCCACCCGCGGCACCTGGACCCTCAAGCTGGCCGCCCCGCGGCAGGGCTCGATCGAGGTGCCGCTGGTGGTGGACGACCGTCCCGAGGCCGTGCTCGCCGCGGGCGCGGCGCGCGAGGTGAGCCTGCCCGTCTTCGTGCCCATGGGCGCCGACGGCAAGCCGCTGCCCAACCTGACCCTGCACGCGGCCGTGCAGCGCGACCCCCTGCTCGAGGTCGCCACGGCGCGCATCGACAAGGGCGAGGAGATCGACCCCCGCGAGCTCGAGGGCGCGACCACCCTGCTGCGGCCCGACACCTTCCTGGCCTACCGCTCCTACGACCCCGAGCACGCCGTGCGCCTGACGCTCACCAAGCACGAGTACGAGCCCGTGGCCGAGGTCGTGGTCAGCCACGTGCACCTGAACACGCTGGTGCCGCCCGAGGGGCACGCCAAGACCGAGGCGTTCCTGGTCGTGCGCAACAACGACCGTCAGTTCCTCGACCTGCGGCTCCCCAAGGACGCCACGCTGATCGCCGTCAACGTGGACGGGCGCCCCGAGACGCCGCGCCGCGGCGAGGACGGCAGCGTGCGCATCCCCCTGCTGGCCAACCTGCGCAAGGACCAGGCCTTCGTGGTGGCCTTCGCCTTCGAGCACCCGGTGGAGCGCAGCGGCGCGTTCTTCGACACGCTGCGGCTGGTGACGCCCGAGCCCTTCCCCGTGCTGGCCGACCTGCTGACCTGGCGCGTGCACGTGCCCGCCGGCCCCGTCTACACCGCCTTCGGCGGCGACGTGGAGCGCGCCGAGGACGGCGGCTCGTGGGCGCTCGCGCTGCTGCGCAACGTGAGCGGCCTCCTCCACCGCACGCCCCAGGGGCAGCCGCTCGACCTGCGCAAGACGATCGCCGAGGCCGAGCGCGGCAGCCCCTTCCAGGTGCCCGCCGTGGGGACCACGTTCCTGTTCACGAACCGCAGCGGACGCGGCACGGTCGAGATCACCAGCGCGCCGGCCACGGGCTTCCTGCTCCTGCGCCTGCTGCTGCTCGCCGCCGCCTTCGTGGGCGCGCGGCTGCTCGTGCGCGTGGGCCGCGGGCTCTCCGTCACGGCCTGGGGGGCCTTCCTGGTCCCCGCGTTGGCCCTGCTGCTGCTCTGCGTCCCGGCGGGCCCGGGCCTGGCCGCCGTGCTCGGCTCGATGCTGCTGGGGGTGGTCCTCTCGGGCGCCGTGTCGCTCGTGCAGTGGCTGGGCCGGCGCAGCGCCGGCTTGCCGGCCCCCGAACCCGGGACGGTGGGAGGTGCCTCGTGAGCCCGTTCCCCCGCTCCGCCTCCGTCCCTGCGCCCGGCGGGACGCTGCGGCTCGCGCTCGGCGCGGTCCTGGCGGCCGTGCCGCTGTGGGCGTCGGCCGGCGCCCGCGCCGACGGGCCGCCTGCGCCGCCTCCGCCGGGGCGACAGGGGCAGGCGGAGCCGAGCCGGCCGTCCCCTGCGCCCCCGGCTCCCCCCGCGCCCCCCACGGTGCTCCACGTGCCCGCCGACGAGCTCGACGTGCTGCTCAAGGCCCAGGGCCGGGCCGTGGTGCTCGGCTACGCCGAGTACCTGGCCCTGCTCGAGGCGGCCCGGGCGAAGGCCGCCAGCGAGCAGGCGCTGCCGCCCCTGGACGCCGTGCGCCTGTCCGCGGAAGGCGCGCTCGACCTCACGCCGGAGGCGGCCGCGACCCTGAAGGTGGTCTACCGCGTGCAGGGCCTCGCCCCCGGCCCGCGCTCGGTGGGCTTCGCCAGCGGCGGCGTGGCGCTCGAGCGCGTGGCCGTCGAGCCCGAGGCCGGCGCCGGCCCCGCGCGCTACGAGGAGCGGGACGGCGTGGGCCGCCTGGCGCTGGAAGGGCCCGGCGTGCGGCGCGTGACGATCGAGGGCTCGGCCGTGCCCGCGCGGCGGGGCGCCGAGCGCCTGCTGGAGCTCTGGCTGCCCAACCCGGCGGCCATGTCGCTGGACGTGACCGTGCCCGCCGGCATGGAGGCCACGCTGGCCGGCGAGGGCCTGCCGCCGCGCGTGCGCGCGCCGGCCGGCGCGCCGCTGGTCGTGCGCACCCGCCCCACCCGCGGCGGGCAGCTCAAGGTGGCCTGGTCGCCCGCGGTGCGGGTCACCGACGGGCCCTCGGTGCTGGACGCCGAGGTGAAGACCCTCTACACGGTCGGCGACGGCATCGTGGACGTGCAGGCGCTGGCCACGGTGGACGTGCTGCGCACGGCCGCCGACGCGCTCGTGCTCGACCTGCCCGAGGATCTGGCCGTGCACGCGGTGGAGGGGGCGGGGGTCACCGGCCACGGCCGCAGCGAGGACCGGCGGCGGCTGACCGTGCGGCTGGAGAAGCCGGTCCTCGGGACGGTCAAGCTGCTGCTCCGGGCGGAGCGTCCGCTCGCCCCGTCCGCCGCCGTGGCCCTGCCGCGCGTGACGGTGGCCGGCGCGCTGCGCCACCGGGGCGAGGTGGCCCTGCGCTTCGGCGCCGACGTGAACGCCCGGGCCGTGGCCGTGAGCGGGGGCCGGCGCGTCTCGGCCGGGGGCGGCGAGGCCGCGGCGCAGGGCGTGCTGCGCTACTCGCTCGTGGGGGCCGACGCCGGCCTGAGCGTGGATCTCGAGCCCGGGCGCCTGCGCTTCGACGCCACGAGCACCTACTACCTGAACCTGGCCGAGCCGGGGCGCACCCTCCTGGCCACTGTGACCTACCGCGTGCTCGAGGGCACGCTGTACCGCCTGACGCCGACCTTCCCGCCGGCCTTCGACCTGCGCGAGCTGACCCTCAACGGGCAGGCGACGGGGTTCAGCCGCGACCGCACCCCGGACGGCGCCGTGGAGCTGACCCTGGAGAAGGGCGTGCCCACGGGGGGCGAGCTGCTGCTGCTGGCCACGCTCGAGCGCGCCGAGGCCGACTGGGTGCCCGAGGCCGGGCGCACGGGCCTGACCTTCGCCGTGCCCGCGGCGGGGGCCACCCGCGAGGAGGGCTACCTGGCCGTGGGGGCCGACGCGGGCTTCGAGGTGCTGGAGACCTCGGCCAAGGACCTGCGCGCGGTGGGGGCCGCCGACCTGACGGCGCGGGGCCTCTCCGCCGCCGGCCTGGTCTACGGCTACCGCCTCGACGGCGGGGCCCCCGCCCTGGGCCTGGAGGTCGCGCGACGGGCGCCGCTGGTGGACGCCGAGGTGCTCACGACCCTGCACCCCGGCGCCCGACGCCTGGACGTCTCGACGCTGGCCCTCTTCCGCGTGCAGCGGGCGGGGGTCCGGCGCCTGTTCCTCGACCTGCCCGAGGCGGCCGGCGACCGCGTGGACGTCCAGGCCCCGGGGCTCAGGGCCGCCACGCGCCTGTCCGGCGAGCGCCGGCCCGCGGACGTGCCGCCCGGCTACGCGCGCTGGCAGATCGACCTGGAGCAGCGCGTGCTCGGCACCGCGCCCGTGCGCGCCTCCTGGTTCCTCGACCAGACGCAGGACGACTGGAGCCTGTCGGCCTCGCAGGCGCTGGCCGGACGCGTGCCCGTGGAGCGTGCGGTGCGCACCCTCGTCGTGCGCCGCAGCGAGGGGCTCGAGGTGCGGCTGCCCTCCTCGGCCTCCACGCCCGAGATCCGCGCCCTCGACCTGACCGAGCTGCCCGCCGAGGCGCTGGCCACGCTCGACCCGCTGAGCGTGCTCGAGGCCGTGCGCCTGCCCGCCGCGCGCGACGGGATCGAGCTCTCCGTGCGCAAGCACGGCGGCGCCGCGGTGCTCGACGCGATCGCCACCGAGGTGCGGCTGGCCACCGCCGTGGCGACCGAGGGCATCCTGCGCACGCGGGCCACGGTCGAGCTGTTCAACGTGGACCGCCAGTTCCTCGAGGTCGTGTTGC
The DNA here is from genome assembly GCA_964588235.1 of uncultured Planctomycetales bacterium. Lineage (GTDB taxonomy): Bacteria > Planctomycetota > PLA2 > PLA2 > JAEUHO01 > CAZPOZ01. The sequence continues at coordinate 588 of CAZPOZ010000244.1, read as the reverse complement.
CCCCGGCGAGCCTGCTCGTGGGCGCCGTCGTGGACGGCACGCCCGTGAAGCCGCTGGTGGATCCGTCGCACGCCCTGCTGATCACCGTGCCCACCACGCGCGCGCGCGGCGCCGGCGCGCCTGCCCGCACGCGGGTCGCGCTCACCTACGAGACGCGGCTCGCCGGGCCGGTCTCCGGGCGGCTCTCGGTGGCGGGCCCCGTGTTCCCGGGCCTGGAGGTGCTGCGCACGACCCACCAGGTGGCCGTCGAGCCCGACCTGCTGATCGCCTCGGCCGGCGGAGACTTCCTGACCTCGGGCCGCGTGTCGCCCCCGGCCCGCGACCCCTGGCTGCTCCGGGCCCTGGCAGGGCTCTCGCCCTCCGAGCGCGTGAGCGCCGCGGCGTCCTCCGGCCCCGCCACGCCCGGGGCCTCCGCTCCGCCCCCCCCGACGGCGGTGCTCACGTCGCCGGCGGCGGACGGCGCCTCGACCAGCCCCCGGCTCGAGCGGGAGAGCGGCATGCGCGTGCCCGGGGGCGCCGTCCCTCCGGGTCGTCGGGAGCCCTCCGACCCCAGCCCTCCGCCGCCGGCGCCTCCCGAGCAGGCCCCGG
>CAZPOZ010000243.1:0-5181 GCA_964588235.1 uncultured Planctomycetales bacterium | reverse complement strand
CCGCAAGGAGGTGCGCGGGCGCATCGACGGGCTCGGGCGCGTGACGCGCTACGAGCCGGTGCGCAACGGCACCTTCGAGGAGCGCACGCTCACCTCGAGCAGCCTGGAGAACGACGTCGGCGCGATCCTGGGGACCGACGCGGCCGTCACGCTGGAGAAGACCAGCGAGCGGCGGCTGGCCTTCGAGGCCCTCGACGGCGACGGAGACGGGGCGCTGGACGCAGCCGAGCTGGCGCCGATGGGCGACGCGCTCGCGCGGGCCGACCGCAACGGCGACAAGCGCGTGGACTTCGCCGAGTTCGACGCCCTGGACACGCTGTAGGGGCCGCGCACGAGGCCTCGCGCCCGAGGGCGGGCGGACCGGGGGCGTGCGCGGGCCGCCCCGGGCTTACGCGTCGTCCTCGCGCGGCTCGGGCTCCGGCAGCTCCACCGGGTCGGCGTCGCCCCAGAGCAGCTCGAGGTCGTAGTGCGCGCGCGTGGCGCCGTCGAACACGTGCAGCACGACGTCCACGAAGTCCAGGCAGATCCACGCCCCGTCCTCGGGCCCCGGGCGCTTGAGGGGGCGCACCTTGAGCCCCTTGAGCCCGCGCATCACGCCCTCGGCGATCGAGCGGTTCTGGCGCGGGCTGCGCCCCGTGACCAGCACGAGGTAGTCCATGTAGTCGGCCAGCCGGCGCACGTCGAGCGCCACGACGTCCTCCGCACGCCGCTCCCGGGCGAGCGCGACGACGCGCGCGAGGAGCTCCTCGCTGGACAGGCTGGGGGGCTTGGGCGAAGCGGGTCGGGGCATCGGGAGGGCCGGCTCGGGAGGGGACGGGAAGGAGGCGAAGGAGGGCGACGAGGGTAGGGGAAGCCGCGATCCGTGACCGTCCCGGGCGCGGGCCGGAATCCGCTCCCGGGGGACACGGCGCCCCCGGACCGCTGGACCCCCTCGGCCGCGCGCTCGCTTGCGGGCCCAGCCGCCCGCCGGGCTTCAGGATCGATTGCATTCTACAATGAACGGCTCAGCGGGAGCGTGACAGCCAGCCCTCGAGCTCCCGGGCCAGCGGCGTGGCCCCCGCCAGCTGGCGGTAGGCGTCGAGCGCGCGCCGGGCGGGGCCGCGGGGGGCGCCGTCGGCCTCGAGCAGCGCTGCCCGCACGGCCCCGAGGGCAGCGGCGAGCACCGGGGCGAGGGGCACGTGGGTCCGGGGCCCACGGCGGGGCTCCCCAGGGTCCGCCTGCACCTCCTCCAGCACCTCCGCCAGCACCGCGCCGTGCCGGGCGTACGTCTCCTCGGCAGCCGCGAGCCTGAGGGCGGCGCGCTCCGGCGGCTCGCCGCGGGCCAGGGCCCGCGCCGCCAGCAGCGGCCCCAGGCGGGCCAGCCGGGTGAGGTGCAGCCGGCCCGCGCGCGGCAGGTGCGGCGTGGCGCGCTGAGCGAGCACGAGGAAGGCCAGGCCCCGCTCCTCGCGTGCGCTCAGGCCGCCGGCGGCCCGGTCCACGGCCGGGGCCAGCGCGGGGTGCGCCTCCGGCACGGAGAGGAGCAGGTCGGCGGCACGGAACGCGAGCGAGGGGGAGCCCGGATGCGCCTCGAGGCCCCGACGGACCAGGTCCCAGGCGGCCTGCCACCAGCCCGCCTGGGCCTCGGGGGTGGGCGCGGCGCCGAGCTGGCTCTCGCAGAGCTCGCCGGCGAGCGCGTCCAGCGCCGCCACGTTGTCGGGGTCGAGATCCACCAGCGCCTCGTAGAGCGCGGGCAGCTCCTCGGTGCGCCCCCTCAGGCGCAGGCTCTCGGCGCGCAGGAACAGGACGTCCACCAGCAGCACGCGCGCGCCGCCGAGCGAGCGTCCCAGCGCGGTGAGGGGACGGCCCGGAGCCGCGGTCGGCGAAGGCGCGAGCAGGACCGCGCCCACGAGGGCGGCGGCCGATCCGGCGAGCAGCAGGCAGCGGCTCATGCGCCCTCGCCCTGCGGGGCCCGGCGGGGCCCGGGCACGAGCAGCAGCAGCAGCGAGGCGCCCAGGTGCGGCGTCAGGGCCGCCAGGCCGGACAGCGCGCCCGCCCCGAGCGCGCGGCCGGCGGCGGGCTCGGCGGCGGCGGACAGCGCGCCCAGGTCGGGGGCCAGGGCCACGCAGAGCCCGACGAGCCCGCGGGCCAGCGACTCCAGGGGGCCGGCCGGCTGCAGCCGCTGGAGGTCGGGCAGCACGACGCGCATGCCGGCCAGCGCCACCAGCACGAGGGTGGCGCCGGCGGCGGTGGTGGCCGTCGTGCCCCGGGAGAGGGCCACGGCCAGGGGCGCCAGCCAGGCGGCGCCGAGCCCCACCAACAGCCCCATCCACAGGGCGCTGGGCAGGAAGGGGCGCGCCGCGCCGAGCACGTGCGCCTCGCGCACGACGTAGTCCAGGCCGGGGACCTCGAGCCTGAGGACGACGTCCTGCGCGCCGGCCGGCAGGGGCAGGCGCAGCCGCCCGCGCAGCGGGATCGAGGTCTCGCCGGAGAGGACGCCGGCGGTCCAGCTCAGGCGCGCCTGCTCGGGGGGCTCCGCCTCGGCCAGCAGCAGCAGCGGCCGCAGCTCGACGTCGAGGGTGCGAGGGCCGTCCGCCGTCGCCGGCGGCAGGGAGAGCGCCAGCGGGCGCGGTTCGCCGCCCCGCGCGGGGTCGCGGAAGCGGCGCAGCGCGGGCAGGGGGACGGGCTCCGCCTCGCGCAGCTCCCGCGCCGTGCCGAGCAGCGGGGCGAGCAGGCCCACGAGCGCCCCCCCGCCCAGGCCGGCCCCCACCGCGAGGGCGGCGCCGGCCAGGGCGGCGCCGGCGCGCCGGGCCGCCGCGGACGGGCCGAGCGAGGCGAGCCAGGCGGCGCGCCCCTCCGCGCGGTCGGCCGGCAGCGTGGCGGCGCTGGCCGCGGCCACGCCGAAGGCCCACGCGCCCAACGCCCAGGGGTACCAGGTGGTGGCCAGCGCCGCGCCGGCCCCGCCGCGCACCGTGAGCCCCAGCGCGAGCGCGGCCAGCGCGGCGAGCAGGGAGGCCGCAGCCGCCCGGCCGCGCAGGCGCGTGCGCAGGTCGAACCAGGCCAGCGCGAGGGCGTCAGCCACGGGGAGGGCGCCGGAGCAGGGCGGCGAGCGAGGCGCTGGAGTCGCCGGCCAGCAGCGTGGCAGGGGCGCCGCAGAGCCTCGGCCGGCCCCCTTCCAGCACGAGGGCCCGGTGGCAGGCCCCCTCGGCGGTCACGCGGTCGTGGGTCGAGAGCAGGGTGGCGCCCCCCTCGCGCGCGTGCCGGGCGAGCAGCGCGAGCACCTCCTCGGTCCCCAGCGGATCCAGGCCCGAGGTGGGCTCGTCGAGCACGAGCAGCGCCGGGCGGTGCACCCACGCAGCGGCCAGCGCCAGGCGTCGTGCCATGCCCCGGGAGTACGACTCCACGCGCCGCCGGGCGGCGGAGGGCGGCAGCCCCACCAGCGCCAGCGCCTCGTCGCTGCGCCGGCGGCGCTCGGGCCTGGGGACCCTCTGGAGCGCGGCGAACAGGGCCACGGTCTCGCGGCCCGTCAGGGCGCCGAAGCGGCGGGCCTCCTCGGGCACGAAGCCCGTGCGGGCGCGGGCGGCGCGGCGCCCGGCCGCGCCGCCGAACACCGACACGCTGCCCGCCGTGGGGCGGGCCAGCCCGAGCACGAGCCGGAGCGTGGTGCTCTTGCCGCTGCCGTTCACGCCCAGCAGCCCGAGGCACTCGCCGGGAGCCAGGCGGAAGTCGAGCCCAGCGAGGGCCTCCACCGCCCGCGCGCCGCGGCCGTAGGTCATCGAGAGCCCGGAGGCCTCCACGACGGGCGGGGCGGTGGACGGCAGGGGGGCGCTCACGCCGGCGGATCGTAGCCCGGGAGCGTGACCGGCGGCCCCGCGGCGGCGATGTCCGGGCGTGCTCCCCGACCGGTCTCCCGCCGCCGCCGAGCGCCGCCGCGCGGCCTCGCGCCTCCTCGAGCGCCTGCTGATCGGCCTGCTGCTGGCGACCGTGCTGCGCCGGGGGGTCCAGGGGCGGGCGCCGCCCGCCTTCAGCCCGGAGCCGCTGACGATCGACCTGGCCCGCGACCCGCCCGCGCGCCTCTGCCTGCTGCCCGGGATCGGCCCCGCCCGCGCGGCGGCGCTGGCGCGGCACCGAGAACGGTTCGGCCCGCCCCGCACCTGGGACGACCTCGACGCGGTCCCGGGCCTGGGGCCCGCCCGCCTGGCTGCGCTGCGGGAGGCGCGGGAGCTGCGCGTGCTGCTCGCCGGCGAGCCGCTGGGGCCTGACGCGCCGTAGACTCGTCGCCCGGCCCCGGCCCGGCCGACCCGGTGGAGCGCGCCATGCTGGATCCGAGCCCGTTCGCGCCCGCGCTCGAGGCCTGGCTCGCCGAGGACGGCGCGTCCGAGGATCTCACCGTGAAGGCCCTGGTGCCCCCGGGGGGGCGCGCGCGCGCGCACGTGCTGGCCAAGCAGGAGGGCGTGATCGCGGGGCTGCCGCTGGCGGCGCCGCTGCTGGCGCGGCTCGACCCCGGGGCGCGGGTGCAGCCGCTGGTGGAGGACGGCGACACGGTCAGCCCCGGGGCGCGCCTGCTCGAGCTGGAGGGCGAGGCGCGGGCGATCCTCTCGGCCGAGCGCACGCTCCTCAACCTGCTGCGGCACCTGTCGGGGGTGGCCACGCTGGCGCGCGCGTTCGTGGAGGCGACGCTGGCGACGGGCGCCGCCATCTACGACACGCGCAAGACGACGCCGGGCTGGCGCGTGCTGGAGAAGTACGCCGTGCGCATGGGCGGGGCGCACAACCACCGCCTGAGCCTGAGCGACGCGCTGATGATCAAGGAGAACCACCTCTACGCGGCCTTCGGGCGCACGGGCCCGCAGGCCTTGGTGGAGGCCGTCCGACGCTGTCGGGAGCGGGCGCCGGGGGCGCCGCTCTACGTGGAGGTGGAGACGCTGGAGGAGCTGGCGGCCGTGGCCGCGGAGCGGCCCGACGTGGTGATGCTGGACGGCTTCGACCTGGGCGACGTCCGCCGGGCGGTGAAGCACGTCCGGGGGCTGCCGCCGCCGCGCCCCGAGCTCGAGGTGACGGGGGGCGTGACCCTGGACACGGTGGAGGCCTGGGCGAGCACGGGCGTGCAGCGCATCTCCGTCGGCGCCCTGACCCACAGCGCCCCGGCGCTCGACCTCTCGCTGCGCGTCGAGGGCGTGGAGCGAGCGGGGCCCGCCGCGGGCC
>CAZPOZ010000242.1:0-5293 GCA_964588235.1 uncultured Planctomycetales bacterium | reverse complement strand
TCCGCAGGAGAGGTCTCGCCCTCCGAAGGACCCTACCCCTAACTTGGTGGCCATGCGGATCAGGCATGGCGCTCTTGGCGCGCGGGGAGGTGGGTGAGCAGCGCCGGGAGCGCGAGCGGCGTCCGGGAGGCCACGAACACGGCGCGCTTGAGCGGATGGCGGTGCTCCTCCGGGCGCTGCCAGTCCACGGGGAACTCCTCGTGGTTGGGCTGGGTGGCCGGCACGTAGACGTGCGGGAACCGCTCCCGGAGCCGCGCCAGGAGCCACGGCCGCGTGGGGCGGCAGCCGGTGCCCGAGACGGCCTGGCTGGGGTTGTCCCGGTCCTCGGCCACGGGGTGGACGGCCTCGCCGTCGCCGAAGGAGACGCAGGTCTCCAGCAGCAGGAGGCCGCTGCACTGCGCGGCCAGGAAGTCCAGGGCCTCCTGCGGGCGGCTCAGGTGGTAGAGCAGGCCGTAGCAGTGCACGACCTCGAAGGGCCCGCCCGGGAAGGCCCCGGGCGCCTCCAGGTCGAGGAGGCGCACGTCCTCGCCGGGGTAGCGCCGGCGCAGGATCTCGAGGTTCTCCGCACGCCCCTCGGTGATCGTCACGCGGCAGCCGCGGTCGAGGAAGTAGTGCGAGTGGTCGCCGATGCCCGCCCCCACCTCCAGCACGCGGCAGCCCCGGACGGGGATCCCCAGCGAGGCCAGGTGCTCGAGCCGGCGGGCGTTGTGCCGCAGGTAGAAGTGCGCGTGGAACACGGCCGCCGGCGGGAGCGGGGGCGGGGGGGGCGCGGGCGCCGGCGCCGGGTCGGTCAGGACGGGTGCGGGCCCGGCGGCCGCCGGCGGGGCGGCCCACGGCAGGCGCTTGCTCAGCGAGCGCTTCCAGCGCTTCCAGAAACGCATCGCGCGGCTCCGTCGGGGTCCGGGAGTCTACCGCTGGGACGCGCTCCGCCCCCCGCCCTGCGCCCCCCGGGAGGGCGCGGCGCCGCCCGCGTCAGTCGCCGGCCGGGACGGGCACCTCGGATGGCAGGCGCACGAAGAGCGGCTCGATCGCCGTGGCCCGGCCCGTGCGCTCGTCCACGTCCACGAGCACGGCCCCCAGGCGCTCGTCGCCGTGGGCCACCGCGAAGGGCTCGTGGACGTTCAGCCGCATCTTCTTGAGCACCGCCTCCTTCACGCGGCCGATGACGCCGGCGTAGGGGCCGGTCATGCCGCAGTCGCTCAGGTAGGCGGTGCCCCGGGGGCGGATCGTGGCGTCGGCGGTGGGCACGTGGGTGTGCGAGCCGAACACCAGCGCCACGCGCCCGTCCAGGTGCCAGGAGAGGGCGATCTTCTCGCTGGTGGCCTCGGCGTGCATGTCCACGACGACCAGGTCGGCCTTGCCCCGCAGCCCCTCGAGCGCGCGGTCGGCCTCGGCGAGGAAGTCGCCCTGCGCGTTCATGAACACGCGGCCCTGCAGGTGGATCACGCCCACGCGCACGCCGCGCGGCCCCTCCTGCACGGTGACGCCCCGTCCCGGCGCCCCCGTGGGCCAGTTCGCCGGCCGGAGCAGGCGTTGCTCGGTCTCGAACAGGGGCAGGGCCTCGCGGCGGTGGTAGGCGTGGTCGCCCATGGTGATCACGTCGGCGCCGTAGCCGCGGATCTCCGCGTAGACCTTCGGCGTGATGCCGCTGCCGGCCGCGGCGTTCTCGGCGTTGACGACGACGAAGTCCACGCCCTTCTCGGCCTTCAGCCGGGGCAGGAAGTGGGACAGGACGACGCGGCCGGGGCGACCGACGACGTCGCCGACGGCGAGGACGCGGAACATGGGCGCGAGTCTACGGGCGCGACGGGCCAAGTCGCCGGCGGGACCGGACGCGCCCGACCTCTGCCCCGAGGCCGCCCGCCCGCGCGCCCCTCAGCGCGCCACGTCCACGGCGCGCACCTCGCGCACGACGGTGACCTTCACCTCCCCGGGGAAGGTGATCTCGGCCTCCACGGCGCGGGCGATCTCGTGCGCCAGGAGCGGCGCCAGCGCATCGCTCACCCGGGCCGCGTCCACGATCACCCGCACCTCCCGGCCGGCCCCCAGCGCGTAGGCCTTCTCGACGCCGGGGAAGGCCGCCGCCAGCGCCTCCAGCTCGCCCAGGCGGCGCGCGTAGCGCTCGGCGGGCTCCAGGCGCGCGCCCGGACGCGAGGCGCTGACCGCGTCGGCCACCTGCGCCAGCACCGCGTAGGGGCTGCCCAGCCGCAGGTCGTCGTGGTGCTCCTCCACCGCCGCCACGACCTCCGGCGGCTCGCCCAGGCGCCGCACGAGCGCACCCGCGGCCTCGGCGTGGGCGCCGCCCACCGTGGCGTCCAGCGCCTTGCCCACGTCGTGCAGCAGCGCGGCCCGACGCGCCAGGGGGGCGTCCAGGCCCAGCTCGGCGGCCAGGGCGCCCGCCAGCAGCGCCGCCTCCACGCTGTGGCGCAGCACGTTCTGGCCGTAGGAGGAGCGGAACGCCAGCCGCCCGAGCAGCTCGACGAGCAACGGGTCCACCCCGTGCACGTCGGCCTCGGCCAGGGCCCGGCGGCCCTCCTCCTGCACCCGCTCGCTCAGGCGCGCCTGCGCCTCGGCCACGACCTCCTCGATGCGCGCCGGATGGATGCGGCCGTCGGACACGAGGATGCTCAGGGCCTGGCGGGCCACCTCGCGCCGCACGGGGTCGAAGCAAGACACCGTGACCTGCCCGGGCGTCTCGTCCACGATCACGTCGCAGCCCGTCGCCGTCTCGAAGGCCTTCACGTTCCGGCCCTCGCGCCCGATGATGCGGCCCTTCATCTCCTCGTTGGGCAGGGGCACGGCGGTCACGCTGGCCTCGCCGGCGTGGGTCGTGGCCAGGCGCTGCACCGCCGTCAGCACCACGTCGCGGGCCCGCCGCTCGGCCTCGGCCGTGGCCTCCTCGTGGGCCCGCAGCACGCGGCGCGCCTTCTCCGCCGACAGCTCGGCGTCGAGCTCGTCGAGCAGCCGCTGGCGGGCCTCGGCCTGGGGCAGGCCGGCGACCTCGGCCAGGCGGCCGCGGGCCTCGGCCAGGATGCTCTCGGCATGGGAGCGCGCCTGACGCTCGAGCTGCTCGGCGGCCTCCGCCCGCCGCTCGGCCTGCGCCTCGCGGGCTCCGCGGGCCTGCTCGGCGGCCTCCAGGGCCTGCTCGCGGCGCAGGAGGCCGGCGGCGCGCTCGTCCAGGCCGGCCTCCCGCCGCAGCGCGGCCGTCTCGCGCTCGGCGAGGCGGGCCTCGCCCTCGGCCTGGGCCTGCTCGCGCCGGGCGAGCGCCCCCTCCCGCGCGGCGCGCGCGGCCTGCTCCTGCTCCGCGGCGAGCCGCCCCCGGCGCGCCCACCACCAGGTCGCGGCGGCCGCGCCGCCCGCGGCGCCGGCGAGCGTGCCGGCCAGCAGGCCGAAGGCGGTCTCCAGCGTGGTCACGAGCTTCGCGAGGCCCCTCCTTGCACGTCGGGCGCGAGCGTCGGGGCGACGGTACGCCTCCCGGGGAGGCGGGTCAAGGCCGGCGCCCCCAAGCGGGGCGCCAGGCCGGGACGCCGCGCCGCGCTCAGCGCGTGCGCACCAGCTTGAGCCCCGACTGCGCGAAGACGCTGACCAGGCCCTCGCCCTCGGCCACCACGGCGGTGAGCCGGCCATCGGGCAGCGAGGCGCGCTGCCCCTTGGACACGCGCTGCCCCTCGCGCACCTCCAGCAGGACCCGACGCCGCTCGCGCTCGACCCAGACGTAGGCCTCCTGGGCCTCGATGCTCTCGATCAGGCGCCCGTCGGCGTCGTAGCGGTTGGCGATCACGCCGCGCATCCGGTCGGGGAGCACCGCGTCCACGCGCATGAGCTGCCAGTACTCGGTGCCTGCGCCGCGCCCGGCCTCGAGCAGGGAGTTGAGCGTGCTGCGCACCTGGCCGATCACGCGGGGGTCGCGCGCCGACTCGGTCTCCGCGCGCGTCGCCCCCGCGCCCGGCGCCGCGGGCGGCGTGCCCGGGGGCGGCGGCGCCGAGGCCGGCTGGGCCGGGGGAGGCACGGCGGAGGGGGCGCCGGGGCCCACCAGGTTCTCGGGGCGCGCGCCCGAGGCCGGCACGCCCGCCGGGACCGGCGGCGCCGCGGCCGGCTCCGGGTCCTCGTCGGGGAGCCCGTAGGCCGCCCCGGCGAGCTTGCGCCTCAGGCGCGCGTTCTCGCGCCGCACCTCGTCGAGCTCCTGGCCCAGCTGGGTGAGCCTCGGCTCGCCCAGCGCGAGCCTCGCGGTCAGGTCGCGCACCTCCGCCTCCAGCGAGACCAGCTTGAGCGCCTCGGTCTGCGCCACGCCCGCCTGCCGCCGCAGCGCGTCGAGCTCGGCCTCCTTGGCCCCGAGCTCGCGCTGCGCGCGCGCGTGCTCCTCGCGCTCGGCGTCCAGGCGCGACTGCGACGACCGCAGCCGCTCCTCGCTCTCCTCCAGGCGCCCCGCCAGCCGGCGCGCCTCCGCGAGGGCCGCCGCCGAGGCCTCCTCACGCCCCTCCTGGAGCAGGCGGGCCGCCTCGGCCGTGAGGGCCTGCGGGTCGGGCTGGGCGTCGATGAAGCGCTGCCCGAGGTCGACGAGCACCCAGGTCGCCAGCACCACGAGCCCCGCCACGCCCAGGAGCAGCAGCGGGACCAGCCGCCCGCCCCGGCGCGCCAGCCGTCCGCTCTCCTCCAGGCGGGAGAGCAGCTCGCGTTGCACGTGGGCCAGGTTGCGGAACGAGTCGTTGAGCGCCTGCGTGCCCGCCAGCATCATCTCGGCGCGGTCGTTGCGCTGCACGGCCGAGAGCAGCTCGGCCTGCAGCGTGCCCAGCGTGCGCAGGGCCTCGGCGTTGGCCTGGAAGGCGCGCGCCAGCTCCGCCACGGGCACCGGCGCCCGCGCCCCCTCGTCGAGCGGGCTCAGCGCCGCGGAAGCCGACGCAGGCTCGGGCTCGGGCACGGCCTCGGCGCGCACGACGTCGGCGCGTCCGACCGGGGGGCGCGCGACGCCAGCACCCTCCCCGCCGGGGAGGGGCGCGCGCAGCCCCTCGGAGGCCCGCCTCGAGAGCGCCAGCCGCCGCCCCTCCTCGAAGGCCGTCCGTGCGCTCGCGGGGGGCTCGCCGCTCACGGGCAGCGCCATCGGGGGAGGCGACGCACGCGGCTCACAGGCTCTTCAGCTCCGCCTCGTCGGGGTCGGTGAACAGGCGCTGGAGGTCGCGCCGCCCCATCCGACGAGCCCGGAACGCGGTTCCGTCCCGGAACCGGACCCCCCGCGCCTCCGCCAGGTCCACGCGGCGCTCGAAGCAGACCAGCACCCGCGACCCCTCGCCGGCGG
>CAZPOZ010000241.1:0-5307 GCA_964588235.1 uncultured Planctomycetales bacterium | reverse complement strand
GCTGCGGGGGGGCCTGGGGCTGCTCCTGCGCGACGCCCTGCTCCAGCAGGTCGTGGGGCCCTTCGTCGGCCGCCCCGTGCGCCTGAGGGCCTGCCTCCAGCAGGCCGTGCGCGTCGGGCCGCGCGCGCTGCTGGTCGTGTTCCTGGTCAACTTCTTCATCGGCCTGATCCTGGCGCTGATCGGCGGCTACGTGCTCGAGACCGTGGGCTACGAGCACTTCGTCGGCAACCTGATGAGCGTGGGCATCGTCCTGGAGCTGGGCCCGCTGCTCACGGGCGTGATCATGACCGGCTTCATCGGCGCCGCCCTGGCGGCCGAGATCGGCACGATGGTGGTCTCCGAGGAGATCACGGCCCTGCGCACCATGGCGCTCCACCCGGTGCGGCACGTCGTGGCGCCCCGGCTGCTGGCCGTCGTCCTGATGATCCCCTGCCTGACGATGCTGGGCGACGTGCTCGGCCTGCTGGGGGGGCTGGTCGTCTCCGAGCTGGTGCTGGAGGTGCCGGCCAACACCTACTTCCGCCAGTGCTGGGACCAGCTGGGCGGCGCGCAGGTCTGGCGCGGCCTGGTGAAGGCCCTGCTCTTCGGCGTGGTGATCGGCACCGTGGGCTGCTACCGCGGCTTCGGGGTGCGCGGCGGCGCCGAGGGCGTGGGGCGGGCGACCACGAGCGCCGTGGTCACCTCGATCCTGCTGATCATCGTCACCGACGCGGTGGTGAACTACTTCCTGCTCTTCCGGCTGTAGCGTCCGCCGCGCGCCGCTCCGCCGGCGGGCGGGTCCCCTCCCGCGGCAGGGACCGGGGTGAGTCGCGTGTAGGATCGCCGCGCAAGGAGCCCCCCGGACGTGTACACCAAGCGCGCCGAGCTGACTGCCGGGCTGGTGGTGCTGGCCGGCGTGGGGGCCTTCCTCTGGCTCCTGTTCGTGGCCACCGGACGCGGGTTCTTCGAGCGCTTCAGCCGCTGGCACGTGCGCTTCGCCCAGGGCGACGCCGCGCCCGAGGAGGGCGACGCCGTCCTCTACCTGGGCCTGACGATCGGCCGGGTGGCGCGCGTGAGCCAGGCGATCGAGGAGCGCTCGGGGAGCCGGCTCACGCCGGCCGACCGCGCCCGCCTGGCCTCCCTGCCCCCGGGCTCGCCGCAGGCGGTGCGCGAGGTCTACGTGCGCGTCGAGCTCGAGCTGCCCGAGGCGCAGCGGCTGCCCCGGGGGACGACGGCGAGGCTCTCCAAGAACCTGGTCACGGGCTCCCCCGCCTTCGTGCTCGTGCCGGGCTTCTCGCCGCTCGACCTGACGGCCGACGAGACGCAGCAGGAGCCCATCCTGGGGACGCAGGGCTCCACGATCGACGACCTCACGGCCAAGCTCGACGGCCTGATCGAGCAGGCCACGGCGGCCACCCGCGGCGTGGGCGGGGTGGTGGAGGAGGCGCGGGCCTTCCTGGGCGACCTGCGGGCCAAGGTGGCCGCCGTGGACGCCGCGGCCATCAACGCCGACGTGCTGGCGGCGACCGGCTCCCTGCGCAACGCCCTGGCCGTGGCCGAACGCGACGTCGAGGTGATCGCCGGCAACCTGAAGACCGCCACGGGCGACCTCGCGCGGCTGGCGGCCGAGGGGGCCGGGGCGGTCGAGCAGGCCCGCGCCGACCTCGCGGCCACGATGGCCTCGCTGCGGCGCGCCGCGGCCCGCGTGGACGAGGCCGTCGAGGCGGCGGCGCCCAAGGTGGAGGGCCTGCTCGACGACCTCTCGGGCCTGGCCCGCCGCCTGGGCACCCTGGCCGCCGACCTGGAGGGGGTGGGCCCGGAGGCGCGCGGGGTGATCCGCGGCGTGGGGCAGGACCTGGACGCGATCCTGGAGACGCTCAAGGACGCGGCCCGCAACATCCTGGATGCCACCGAGGACATCCGCGCCCACCCCTGGAAGCTGGCCAACACGCCCGACGCCGACGTCGTGGCCTTCGAGAACCTGCGCGTGGCCTCGCTGACCTACGTGCGGGCGATGACCACGATGGAGAGCACGGCCCAGGCCCTGCGCGACCTCCTGGCCGCCCCCGACGCGGGCTCCCCGCAGGCGCGGGCGGCGGTCGAGGCGGCCCTGGCGGCCTTCCAGAAGAGCCGCGAGGGGTACGAGGCGGCCGCGCGCCGCTTCACCGAGCTGCTGCGGGCCTACGGACCGAAGGGCCCGCGCTGACCGACCCGGCCCCACGCGCGGGGCGGGGCCGGCGGCGGTGGGGCATCCGTTGGGCGCGCCGGGCGCGAGTCCTATCCTCCCAGCGGCGGCCGCGGAGCGCGGCCCCGAGCCGGAGCCAGACGATGCGCAAGGTCGGGATCATCGGCGGAGGGAACGTGGGCGCGACCTGCGCCTACCAGATCGCCAGCCGCGGGCTGGCCGACGTGGCCGTCTACGACATCGTCGAGGGCGTGCCTGCGGGCAAGGCGCTCGACATGAGCCAGGTGGGGCCCGTGCTGGGCTTCGACGCGCGCGTCACGGGCTCGCACGACCCGGCCGTCATCGCCGGCAGCGAGGTCGTCGTCGTCACGGCTGGCTTCCCGCGCAAGCCGGGCATGGACCGCATGGATCTGCTGCGCAAGAACGTCGAGATCGCGCGCGCGGCCGGCGCGCAGATCCGGCGCCACGCGCCCGACGCGATCGTCATCGTGGTCACCAACCCGCTGGACGTGATGACCTGGGTCGTGCAGCAGTCCACGGGCTTCGAGCCGCGGCGCGTCGTGGGCATGGCCGGCGTGCTCGACAGCGCGCGCTTCGCCACCTTCATCGCGCTGGAGCTCAAGGCCAGCCCGCTGGACGTGAAGGCCATGGTGCTCGGCGGGCACGGCGACACGATGGTGCCGCTGCCGCGCTTCTCGACGGTCAACGGGGTGCCGATCCCCGAGCTGCTGCCCGCCGACGCCGTCAAGCGCCTGTCCGACCGCACCCGCAACGGCGGGGCCGAGATCGTCAAGCTGCTGGGCACGGGCAGCGCCTACTACGCGCCCGGCGCGAGCGCCTGCGTCATGGTCGAGGCCGTGCTGGGCGACACGAACCGCCTGCTGCCCTGCAGCACCTGGCTCACGGGCCAGTACGGGTTGAAGGACGTCTACCTGGGGGTGCCGATCCACCTCGGGCGGGGGGGCGTCGCCAAGGTCGTCGAGCTGGCGCTGGACGAGGCCGAGAAGGCGATGCTCAAGGCCTCCGCCGACAGCGTGGCCAAGGGCATCGCCGAGGTGCGGGCCCTGTCGTGAGCGCCATGGCCGCCCAACTCGAGGTGCTGCCTTCAGGAGTGCCTGACACCCTCGGCGGAACGGCTCGCGGAGGGCCCGTGCAGGCCGTGCCCGGACAACCGGCGCGCTGGGCCGGTAGCGGAAGGCCGATGACGACGACGACGCGCCTGCAGCCTGCGCAAGGAGGAGGAAGCGGCCTGGGCGCCCGGCTCCAGCGCGCCGCGCGTGCCTCGGGTCGCCTGACCTGGTGGCGTGGGTCGTGAGCGCGCACGCCCCGGCCCGCGTCGCCGTCCTGGGCGGCACCGGCTACGGCGGCATGGAGCTCACCCGGCTCCTGCTGGCCCACCCCGGCGTGCGCCTGACGGCCATCACCAGCCGCAGCAGCACCAAGCCCGTCGGCGACGTCTGGCCGCACCTGAAGGGCTTCAGCGACCTGGCCTTCCGCCAGGAGACCCCCGAGGCTCTGCGGGAGCTCGCGCTCGGCAACGACGTGCTGTTCCAGGCCAAGCCCCACGGGGTCTCGGCGGCGCAGACCCCCGGGCTGCTCGACCTCGCGCCCCGCCTGCGCGTGATCGACCTCTCGGGCGACTTCCGCCTGCGCGACGCCACGCAGTACCAGGCCTGGTACGGCTCGCCCCACCCCTCGCCGGAGCGCCTGGGGGAGGCGACCTACGGCCTGCCCGAGTGCGGGCACCGGGAGGCGCTGCGCCGCGCGCGGCTCGTGGCCAACCCGGGCTGCCACGCGACGGCGACGATCCTGGCGCTGTGGCCGCTGGCGCGCGCCGGCCTGCTGGCGGGCCGGGCGTCCGTGGCCAGCGTGACCGGCTCGTCGGGCTCGGGCTCCGAGCCCGGCAGGGGCACGCACCACCCCGAGCGCTTCCTGAACTTCAAGGCCTACAAGCCGCTGCAGCACCAGCACCTGCCCGAGATCGTCGCCGCCCTCGGGGGGGAGAGCCGGGTGGACTTCGTGCCCCACAGCGCGCCCTTCTCGCGGGGCATCCACGTGACGGCCTTCGCCCCCGTGCGCGGCTCGGCCGAGCGGGTGCAGCAGGCCTTCCGCGAGGCCTACGCGGAGGAGCCCTTCGTCCGGCTGGTGACCGACCCGCCCGAGCTGCGCGCCGTCGTGGGCACGAACTTCGCCGACCTCCACCTGACCACCGGCGACGGCGTGGCCGTGGTCACCCTGGTCATCGACAACCTGGGCAAGGGCATGGCCGGCACGGCCGTGCAGAACCTCAACCTGCTGCTCGGGCTGCCCGAGACCACCGGGCTGTGGCTCCCGGGGTGCGGGCTGTGAGCGCGCCGCGCGGGCGCGCCTGGGCGGGCCGCCCCTTCGCCGAGGTCGTCGGGCCGCTGCCGGCCACGAACGCCGCCGCCCGGGCCCAGGAGGACGCCTGGCAGATCCCGACCTACGTGAAGTGGCCGGTCGCGCTGGCCTCGGGCGAGGGCTGCTTCGTCACCGACGTGGAGGGCCGGCGCTACCTCGACCTGTACGGCGGCCACTGCGTGGCGCTGGCCGGGCACTGCCATCCCCGGATCGTGGAGGCGCTGCGCCAGCAGGCCGGCCGGCTGCTCTTCTACAGCAACGCGATCTACTCGGACGTGCGCGCGCTGGCCGTGGAGCGCCTGGCCGGGCTGGCCCCCGAGGGGCTGCGCCGCGTGTTCCTCTGCAACAGCGGCAGCGAGGCGAACGAGACCGCGCTCAAGATCGCGCGCAAGGCCACGGGGCGCAGCACGGTGGTGAGCCTGACCGACGGGTTCCACGGCCGCACGCTCGGGGCGCTGGCGGCCACGGGCCTGCCGAAGTACCGCGACCCGGCCTACCCGCTCCCCCCGCAGCACGTGTTCGTGCCCTACGGCGACCTGCCCGCCTTCGAGCGCGCCGTGGGCGCCGGGGCCGCGGCCGTGATCTTCGAGCCCATCCCCTCGATGGGCGGCGTGCGCGTGGCCGAGGCGGCCTTCTTCCGGGGCGTGCGCGAGCTGTGCACGCGCACGGGCACGCTGCTGATCTTCGACGAGGTGCAGACGGGCTTCGGGCGCACCGGCACCGCCTTCTTCGGCGAGGGCGTGGGCGTGACGCCCGACCTGATC
>CAZPOZ010000240.1:0-5317 GCA_964588235.1 uncultured Planctomycetales bacterium | reverse complement strand
GGCGGCGGCAGCGTGGTCGAGGTGCACGCCGGCGGGCCGCTGCTGGTCTACGACAGCGGGTCCGTGCTCTGGAGGGCCCAGGGCTCGCTCAGCGGCCTGGACGACGTGCTGCTGGTCGGCAACAGCATCCAGCCGTTCACGGTCCTGGCGCGCTCGGGCTCGCTGGCCCCCACGGCGGGCGGCGGCGTCTTCGGGTCGCTCGAGCTGCTGCAGCACGAGCCCGAGGGCGTGCTGCCCATGTTCCGCGCACAGATCGTGGGTGCGCCCAACGGCGTGGACTTCACCACCTACGGCATCGGGAACGGCCTGGCGCTCGCGTTCTACGAGGGGCGCGCGGCGCCCAGCGACCTGGGGGAGAGCGCCAGCTTCACCGACACCGTGCCCGGCCTGGGCGCGCCCCCCTACGTGGACATCTCCCGGGACGGCGCCTTCGCGTTCGCCGGGCTGCTCACCAACGGCACGAGCGGCATCTTCTGGCTCGTCCCGGGCTGCGGGTTCTTCACGGTCGCGAAGAGCGGCGGACCGGCCCCGGGCGGCGACACCTTCGGGGCCTTCTCGCCCTCAGCCACCAAGACCACCGCCGACGGCGTGGTCCTGTTCCGCGCCCCGCTCAGCAGCGCGGGCAGCGGGGTCTTCCGCCAGGGCCCCTGAGAGCGCGGCCGGGGCCCCGCTGCTTCATTCCGGTGCGCCGCGGTGCTCTCCGGGATATGCTCCGCCGCACCGATCCCAAGCGCGGAGAGGTGGCCGAGCGGTCGAAGGCGCGCGCTTGGAAAGCGCGTATACGGGAAACCGTATCGCAGGTTCAAATCCTGTCCTCTCCGCCATCCTCCTGCCCCTGCTTCCCTGAGGGCGCCCTGCATGCCTGAGGGCCCTGCATGCCTGAGGTCACTGCATGCCTGAGGGCCCTGCTCCCCGGGGCCCTGCTCGTGAGGCCCACGCTGCGGTAGGCCTCGCCCGTCTGGGCGGCGCCCCCGGCCGGGGGATCCCCGGCCGGGGGAGCGACGGCCACGTTGGCCCGAAGACATCGGTGGGGAGTCTTAGGGATGCTTCCTTCCGGACCTGACCCGGTTCGACAGCACCGACCCCCCGGGGCGTGGCCGTCGCCGGCATGCTAGGCGAAGACCGACGCCGGGCCGAGCCTTGCCGCAGCCTCCAGCGGCGGCCCTCGGGGGCACGGGGTGTCACACCGGCGCACGAGCCGGCGGGACCGGCTCCCGCTACCGCCAGGCTGTAGGCCGAACGATCATAGGTCGGCTCAGGAAAAGGAGTTCTGAACCGGAGTGCACACGGCTTCCACCGGTTTTCACGGCTCCGTCCGCCCGAATCGAGGTGTCACGGCCCGAATCTCGACAAGAATACGAACACCGTAACATGTTTTGCTAAAACGGGTTGTGATCGCGATTCCCTGGTTCGGAATGCCACTTGTGCCTTGGTGTCACGTGGTGTAAAAATCTGTCCGTCGGAGGCACTCCCGGGCAGGCATGCGTCCCTTCACTGGCCATCGTGACCACCGCATCGACGGCAAGGACCGGGTGGTCATCCCGGCCGCGTTCGCCGACGCGATCCAGAAGCACAGCGAGGGCTGGCTCTACCTGGTCCCGGCCGACGATCGTCACTGCCTGGAGGCCTATCCGGCCGCGGTCTACGACGAGATGGCCAAGGACCTCGTGCCCAACCGCTTCCAGGGCGACCCCACCCCCAAGCGGCGCTTCTTCGAGCGCGCCGAGTCGGTGCAGCTCAAGGGCCCGGGGCGCATCAGCCTGCCCAAGCGCTTCCTGGCGAAGTTCTTCCCCCAGGGCGTCGTGCGCATCGCGGGCATCAACACCTACCTGGAGCTCTGGGATCCGGAGCGCTGGGAGCAGCACGTCGGCGATGGCGACCCGGTGGAAGCACCGGAAGCGCCCGCGGACGACGAGTAGCCCGGGCATGGACCCGGGCACGGACGATCTTTCCCACCTCCACCGACCTGTGTTGCTGGCCGAGGCGCTGGCGGCCCTCGGGCCCGCGCTCGGCGGCCCGGGCGAGCCCCTGCTCGTGGACGGCACCGTGGGCCTGGGCGGCCACGCGGCCGCGCTGCTCGGGGCCCATCCCGCGCTGCGCCTGGTCGGGCTCGACCGCGACCCCGAGGCGCTGGCGGCGGCGGCCGTGCGGCTCGCGCCCTTCGGCGCGCGCGCGCGGCTCGTGCGCGGCTCCTACGCCGACCTCGAGGCCACGCTCCGCTCGGCGGGCCTGCCGGCGCCCTGCGCGGTGCTGCTCGACCTGGGCGTGTCGTCGCTGCAGCTGGACCGAGCGGAGCGCGGCTTCTCGTTCCGCGCGCCCGGCGCGCCGGCCGACATGCGCTTCGACCCCACCGACGAGGGGGCCACCGCGGCCGCGTACGTCAACGTCACCGACGAGCGCGAGCTGGCGCGCGTGCGCGACGAGCTGCGCGGCGAGTTGCGCGCGCGCGCCGTCGCGCGCGGGCTCGTGCGCGCCCGGCCGCTCACGACGACGGGCGAGATCGCCGCGGTCGCGCGGCGCTTCGCGCGCCGGGGGGGGCGCATCGACCCCGCCACGCGCACCTTCCAGGCGCTGCGCATGGCGGTCAACGACGAGCCCGGCCACCTGGAGCGCGGCCTCGAGGCCGCGCTCCACGCGCTCGCCCCGGCGGGACGGCTCGCGGTGATCGCCTTCCACAGCGGCGAAGAGCGGCTGGTGAAGGCCGCGTTCCGCGAGGCGCAGCGCGCGGGCCTGGGACGCGTGCTCACGCGCAAGCCGGTGCGGGCCGGCGCCGACGAGCTGCGGGCCAACCCGCGGGCGCGGCCGGCGCGGCTCCGGGTGTTCGAGCGCAGCGCGGACGGGTCGGTGGCGGAGGAGCCTGGGCGGGCGTAGGTCGGTGGAGGGTGGTTCGGAACGGGTCGGTCGAAGGGCCTCGGGCCCGGAACGGAGCGCAGCGTCGGATGCGTTCGGCGACGGTCATCGCCGTGATCCTGGCCGTGGTCGCCACGGCGCTCGCCGGGGTGAAGGAGCAGAGCGAGTCGCGTCGCCTGCAGTACGACATCCCGGCCTTGGAGCGCCAGCGCGACCTGCTCGAGCGGCGCATCCGCGCCGCGGAGGCGGGCGTCGCCCGCCAGCTCTCGGCCCGCAGCCTGCTGCTGGAACGCGAGTCGGCCGGGGCGGCCGGCACGCCGGTGGAGGTGCCGGGGCCGGGGCCGCGCGACCTCGAGCCGCTGGATGCGGAGCCCGGCCTCCCCGAGCCCGGTCTGCCCGAGCCCGGTCCCCTCGAGCGGGGGGCCGGTGGGCCGCGGGAAGGGGACGCCCCCTGATGCCCGCCCGCTCCGCCGCCGTCCGCACCCCGCGCACCGTGCCCGTCGGGCAGCTGCGCCGCACCCTGGAGGCCGTGCGCGTCCTGCGCGCCAACTTCGTCTTCGGGGCGCTGATGCTGTTGCTGGTCGCGCTGCTCGGACGCTTCGCCCAGCTGCAGCTGGTGCAGGGCGCCGAGTACCGCGAGCAGGCCCGGGCGCGTCAGCGGGCGCAGCTGGTCGTCTCCGGCGTGCGCGGCCGCATCGTGGACGCCCACGGCCGCCTGCTGGCCACCTCGTCCTTCGGGCGCGAGGTGGCGGTCGATCCCGACCCGCGGGTGCTGACCGACGCCACCCTGGACGCCTTCTGCGCGCGGCTGGCCGCCCTGCTCGACGACCAGGCCTCGCCCGGCGACCTGCGCGACCGGCTGCTGCGGGCGCGCGCGGCGCAGGTCGAGCAGGACGGGCCCTTCGGCCTGCGCTGGGTGCGCACGGGCTCCCGCCACGTGGTCCTGCGCCCCTACGTGGACGAGCCGCGCGTGGTGGCCGCGCTCGACGCCGCCAGCAGCGGCCCCGAGCGGCTGCGGGGGCTCAAGGTGCGCTGCGTCGAGCGCCGCGCCTACCCCAACGGCTCCTACGCGGCCCACGTGATCGGGTTGCCGCCGCAGGCCGACGCCGGCGGCCCGTCGGGTGAGGGGCTCGAGGCCCTGCTCGACGGTCGGCTCGAGGGGGGGCAGGCGCGGGCCACCGTGACCCGCGACGGCAAGGCGCGCTGGCTGGCCGCCGATGCGCTCTTCGACCGGGCCCTGCTGGCCGGCGAGGAGGTGCGGGTCAGCCTGGACCTCGTGGTGCAGCACCACCTCGAGGTGGCGCTCGACGACCTGTGCCGCGTCTGGCAGCCGGGCTTCGTCGTCGGGCTGGTGCTCGACCCCCGCACGGGCGAGGTGCTGGCGCTGGCCAACCGCCCCACCTTCGACCCCAACCCGGAGGCCCGCCGGGGCGGGCTGCCGGCCAACCTGGCGGTCACGCAGCTGTTCGAGCCCGGCAGCGTGATCAAGCCCTTCACCGTGGCCTGGGCCCTGGCGCGCGGCTTCCCCGCCGACGCCGAGGTGCCCATGCCGCGCTCGCGGCTGTTCCCCGGCGACATCAAGGAGATCCGCGACGCACACGAGATCGGCGACGGCGACCTGGTCAAGCTGCTCGGCCAGTCGAGCAACACCGGCGCCGCGCACCTGTCCGACTGGATGGGGGCCGGCTCGATGCAGGAGCTGCTCGGCTGGCTGGCCCTGGGCGAGCGCACCGGCGTGGAGCTGCCCGGCGAGACCCGCTGGAAGCGGGCCGGGCGCCCCCTCGCCCGCTGCGACCAGCTGCGGGCGGCCTACGGCTACACGGTCCGGGTCACGCCCATGCGCCTGGCCGCCGCGTACACGGCCCTGGCCCGCGCGGACGGCTGCGCCGTGCGGCCGACCCTGATCCCGCGCCGGTCGGGCAGCCGGGACGGCGACGCGGACCTGCTGGCCCCGCCGCTGGCGCGGCCCGCCGACCTGGAGGTCGTGCGGCGCGGGCTGCTGGCGTGCACCCTCACGGGCACGGCCCGCGACGCCTTCGCCGGCTCGCCGTGGCGCACGGCGGGCAAGACGGGCACCGCGATCATCGACGCCCTCACACGCCACGTCTGCTCGTTCGTGGGCTACGCGCCCGCCGAGGACCCGCGGCTGCTCGTGCTGGTGATGGCCGTGACGCAGCGCGCCCGCGAGGGCAGCGGCGGCAAGGTCGCCGCCCCCGCGGCGCGGCAGGTGATCGACCGCGTGCTGCCCTACCTGGGGCTCGAGGCCGCGTCCGTCCCGGCGGCCGCGCCCGGGGCGGGGCCCGCCCTGGCCGCCGGGGAGGGCGCATGAACGTGGGGGCGACCACGAGGGGGGCAGGTGCGTCAGGGGGAGGGGGCACCTCCCGCGGAACGGCTTGCGGAAGGCCTCTGCCCGCCGTGCCCAGGCAACCGGCGCGCTGGGCCGGTAGCGGAAGGCCGATGACGACGA
>CAZPOZ010000239.1:0-5343 GCA_964588235.1 uncultured Planctomycetales bacterium | reverse complement strand
ATCGCCTCGGCCACGGCCAGCATCGTGGCCACGTGGTCCTCGGCGCCGAACAGCAGGGCCTTGTCCTCCTGCAGATCCTTGGCGTAGCCGAGCGGGAGCGCGCGCTGGACCTCGAGCAGGGCGGAGGCGTCGGCCGCCACCCGCGCCGCCCGGGCCCGGAGCAGCTCGGCGCCGTCGGGGTTGCGCTTCTGCGGCAGCATCGAGGAGCCCGTGGAGACCGCGTCGGACAGGCGCGCGAAGCCGAACTCGCGCGTGGTCCAGAGCACGAGGTCGGCGCCCAGGCGCGAGAGGGTGGTCGCCAGGAGGGCGAGCGCGCCGGCGAACGCGGCGGCGTCCCGGCGCGAGGAGACCGCCTCGAGGCTGTTGGGCGAGGGCGCGCGGAAGCCCAGCGCGCGGGCCGTGCGCCGGCGGTCGATGGGGAAGGTCGTGCCCGCCCCCGCCCCCGCCCCCAGCGGGCACTCCCGGGGCTCGTAGCGCAGGCCCACGCGGTCCTGCTCGAGCATCTCGACGTAGGCCAGGAGGGCGTGCCCCAGCAGCACCGGCTGGGCGCGCTGCAGGTGCGTGTAGAAGGGCATCAGCGCCGCGCCGTCGCGCGCGGCCAGCGTCACGAGCGCCCGCTGGACCCGCGTCACGCCCTCCGAGGCGCGCCGGGCCGCCCCCCCGAGGTACAGGCGCAGGTCGGTGGCCACCTGGTCGTTGCGGCTGCGCGCCGTGTGCAGCCGCGCGCCGTCGGCGCCGATCAGCTCGGTCAGCCGGCGCTCCACGGCCATGTGGACGTCCTCGTCGCCCGGCCGCTCCACGAAGCGGCCCGACTCCCACTCGCCCCGGATGCGCTCGAGCCCGGCCAGGATGCGCCGCACGGCGCGCCGCGGCAGGATGCCCCGGGCCCCGAGCATCTCCGCGTGGGCGCGGGAGCAGGCCAGGTCCTCACGCCACAGCCGCCGGTCCACGGGCAGCGAGCGGTTGATCGCGTCCAGCGCGGGGTGCACGCCCCCCTGGAAGCGCCCGTGGACGAGCCCCCGGGCCCCGGCCTTGCCCCGCACCGTTCCGCGCTGGCGCATCGCTCCCCCTCCGATCAGGCCAGCCAGCGCTCGACGAGCGCGGCGTAGGCCCGGACGGCCGACTCCACCTGGTCCACGGCCACCCACTCGTCGGGCGCGTGGCTGGCGGCGCTGGTGCCGGGCCCCATCACCACGCCGGGCACGTGGCGCACGTGGAACAGGTCGCTCACGCCGCCGAAGGGCCTCAGCCGCCCGGTGGGGCTCGAGGCCAGCGCCGCCGCCACGATCGGGGCGTCGGGGGCGGTGCGGACCGGCTTGAAGCGCGTGCTGCGCACTGTGACCTGCGAGCTCACGGCCGCCTGCAGCAGGGCCAGCATGCGCTCGTTGTCGCAGGCCGGGGTCGGCCGGCCGTCCAGCTCGACGGTGCAGGCGCCGGGCAGGACGTTGGGCTTCGTGCCCCCCTGGATCACCGTGGCCGTGAGCGTGGCCGGCCCCAGGTCGGGGTCGGGCGGGCCCAGGTCGAGGGCCTCCAGGGCGAGCACGTCGCGGGCGGCCCGGGTGATCGCGTTCTCGCCCTCCCAGGGACGCGAGGCATGGCAGGAGCGCCCCTGGGCCTGAAGGGTGGCCCGGAGCAGGCCGCGCTGTCCCGGGCAGACGTCGAGCCCGGTGGGCTCGCCCACGACGGCGGCGTCGAAGGCCGGCAGCTCGGCTCCGAGCACCTCCATCCCCTGGCCGCCGGTCTCCTCGTCGCAGACCAGGGCCACCACGAGCCGCCCCGCCAGCCGCGCGCGGTCGGCCTGCGCGACCACGCAGGCCATGGCCGCCACGCTGGCCTTGGCGTCGTTGCTGCCGCGGCCGAAGACGCGGCCGTGCTCGAGCGCGCCGTCGAAGGGCTCCCGCGTCCAGCCCGGCCCCACCGGCACGGTGTCCACGTGCGTGAGCAGCAGCAGGCCCCGGCCCGGGGGCGCAGGGCGCGCGCCCTCGAGCAGGGCGTAGACGTTGCGCCCCGACACGCGGGCGTCCACGCCGCGCACGGCGAGCCAGTCGCGCAGGTGGTCGCGGCAGGCCTCCTCGGCCCCCGAGACCGAGGGGATGCGCACGAGCTCCCGCAGGAGGGCCACGGCGGCGCTCACCGGGCCGCGCCTCCGGCGGCGGGCGGCGGCGGGGCGTCGGGCTCGATCAGGGTCCCGGCCCCGCGGTCGGTGAACAGCTCGAGCAGCAGGGCGCTCTCGTCGAGCCCCGAGAGGATGTGCCCGGCCTCGACGCCGCCCTCCACGGCCTGGATCAGCGACTCGACCTTCGGGGCCATGCCGCCGGAGACGCTGCCCGAGGCGAGCGCCGCGCGCGCCTCGCTCACGGTCAGGCGCGAGATCAGGCTGGAGGGGTCCTTCGGGTCGCGCAAGAGGCCCCGCACGTTCGTGAGCGAGATCAGCTTGGCCGCGCCGACGGCGCGGGCGATCACGGCCGCCACCGTGTCGGCGTTGATGTTCAGGATGTTGCCCTCGTCGTCGCTGCCCAGGCTGGAGATCACGGGCACGTAGCCGTGCTCCACCAGCAGGCTCACCAGGTGCGGGTCGGAGGCGGTCACGTCGCCCACGTGGCCGAAGTCCACCAGCGTGGTCTCGCCCGTGCGGCTGTCCCGCATCGGCGTGGGCGGACGGCGGACGGCGTGCAGGAGGTCGCCGTCCACGCCGGAGAGGCCGACCGCGCGCACGCCCTGGGCGCGCAGCACCGAGAGGATCTCCACGTTGATCTGCCCGGCGAAGACCATCTTGGCCACGTCCAGGGTGTCGGCGTCGGTCACGCGACGGCCCTCGACCATCTTGGGCGTGAGGCCCAGCTTGCGGGAGAGCTCGGTGGCCTGGGGCCCCCCGCCGTGCACGACGACGATGCGGATGTTCACGTGCGAGAGCAGGCTCAGGTCCTGGGCCAGCGAGCGCAGCGCGTCGTCGCGGTCGGCGATCTCGCCGCCCAGCTTCACGACCATCGTGCGCCGGCGGTGCCGCCGCAGGTAGGGCAGGGCCTCCTTCAGCAGGGCGATGTCCTTCATGCGGGGGCGTTCCTCCGGATCCGCGGGGCGGCGCGCCTCAGGGGCTCACGCCGAAGGCGCGGCAGAGCGTGGCCTTCTGCACGTCGAGCCGGGCCTGGGCCTGGTCGAGCACGCCCGAGGCGGGCGAGTCGAGCACCTCGTCGGCCACCTTCAGGTTGCGGCGCAGCGGGAGGCAGTGCAGGAACACGGCCCGGTCCGTGGCGGCGAGCGTGGCGCCGTCCACCCTCCAGCCCCTGAGGCCGGCCAGGCTGCGCCGGCAGGCCTCGGGGTCGCCGTAGAGCGCGCTGGGCCCCCACGACTTGCCGTAGAGCACGCGTGCGCCGGCGAGCGCGGCCGAGCGGTCGTGGGTCACGGTGAGCGAGCCGCCGGCCTCCGTGGCCAGGCGTCGGGCGTCGCCCAGCACGCCCCGGTGCAGGTCGTAGCCCTCGGGGTGGGCGAGCACCACCTCGTGCCCCTCGCGGCAGAACGCCAGGAGGGCGGCGTTGGGCACCGCCATGGGCAGGGGCTTCACGTGGGGCAGCCAGCTGAGCACGACCTTGGTCCGGCCGGGCCCCACGCGCCGGCGCACGGCCAGGGCGTCGGCCAGGCCCTGGTGCGGGTGGTCGAAGGCCGACTCCAGGTTGAGCACCGGCACGCAGCTCGCGCGCACGACCGAGGAGAGCACCGGCTCGGCCGCGTCCTGCTCGACGTCCTTCAGGCCGGCGAAGGCCCGCACGCCCACGGCGTCGGTCATGCGGGAGAGCACGCCGAAGCCCTCCTTCACGTGCTCGGCCGCCTCGCCGTCCATCACCACGCCGTCGCGATGCTCGAGGGTCCACAGCCCGCCCCCCACCTGCAGGTAGACCGCGTGCGCCCCGAGGTCGAAGCAGGCGATCTCGAAGGCGGTGCGCGTTCGCAGGGAGGCGTTGAAGAAGACCATCGCCGCGCGCAGGCCCTTGAGCAGCGGCTCCCGGCCCCGCAAGCCGGCCAGCACCTCGGCCAGCTCGAGCAGCCGCGTCCAGTCGGCCCGGGGCAGCGTGCGCAGCGAGGTCAGGTGCCAGAGGGAGGGCGACGCGGCCAACGGAGGCTCCGGGCGGGAGCGCCTGACCTTACCTCCGGGCGGGCCCGCCCTTCAGCGCAGAGCGTCCCGTCCCGTGAGCCCCACGTCCTCCGCCGCCCCCTCGCGGACGTGGAGCGACACGGCCCCGCGGCGGAAGAAGCCGCGGCGGACCGCGTGCCGCGGCGCGCCCCCCTGCGACCAGGCCCAGAGATCGCCGAAGGCCTCGGCGGGGACCTCGAGGCTGAAGCTGCCGTCGGCGGCCACGCGCGCCGCCGTCGTCGGCGGACCCGAGCGCTCGCGGGACCAGGCCGCGGCCCGGCCACAGCGATACGGCTCCGGGGGCGGGAAGACCCGCGGCACCCAGGCGACGGTGAACTCCGACGGGTCCTCGGCCCCCTCCAGGGTGCCCACGAGGCGCGCGGGGAGGGGCGGCTCCGTCACCACGGCCGGCCCCTGGACCCCGGCCCCGGGCCCGGGCGGGGCCTCGCCCTCGGACCCGCCCTCGTCCCCCGCCGCCCGCTCCACGGGGTCGGCCCCGGCGCGGGCGGCCCGCGGGACGGGGCTGCCCAGGAGGGTCGGGCCCGCCCGCTCCAGGCGCGCCTTGGGCGCAGGCCGCCGCTCCCCGGGCACGGCCGCCGGGCCGGAGGCCGGCCCGAGCCGGACCAGCAGCAGCACCGCCGTGAGCGCGGGCACGAGCGTGAGCGAGAGCACGAGCCGGGCGCCGTCCATGTCGCGCACGCTGCAATCGACGGGCCTCTGCCGCGGCGGGGTCCCGCGGCCCGCTCGGGGCGCTCGGGGGAACGCGCGCTACGGGGGGGTGACGGGCGGCGGGGCCGCGAGCAGGGCCGCGAGCGCCTCCACGAAGGGCTCGGCCTCCGCCAGGGTCAGCGTCAGCGGCGGCAGGAGCCGCACCTGGCGCGCGTCGCCCTCCGAGGTCCCCGTGAGGATGCCGCGCTCGAGCAGCGCCTGCACCACCGGCTTGGCCGGGCGGTCCAGGTTCACGCCGCACAGCAGGCCCCGGCCGCTCACCGAGCGCACGCCCGGCACGGCGCTCAGCCGGGCCGCCAGCCCGGCGCCCACGCGACGGGCGTTGCCGGCGAGGTCCTCCGTGCGCAGCACGTCGGCGGTGGTCGCGATGGCGGCGCAGGCCAGCGGGCCCCCGCCGAAGGTCGTGCCCTGCTCGCCGCCGCCGAAGCGCGCCGCCAGATCCTCGCGCACGAACACCACAGCCGCGGGGAAGCCGCCCGCCACCC
>CAZPOZ010000238.1:0-5347 GCA_964588235.1 uncultured Planctomycetales bacterium | reverse complement strand
GCGGGAGCCCCAGCAGCACGGCCACCTTGTCGAAGGACTCGCCCGCCGCGTCGTCGATCGTGCCGCCCAGGCGCTCGAGGGCCGTCGGGCCGCGGCAGGCGTAGAGCGCCGTGTGCCCGCCCGAGGCCACCAGCGCGACGAAGGGGTAGCCGAGGTCGGGGTGGTCGGCCCGGGCGGCCACCGCGTGCGCCTCGATGTGGTGCACGCCCACGAGCGGCAGCCCCGTGACGAGGGCCAGCGACTTGGCCGCCGTGACGCCCACCAGCAGCGCTCCGACCAGCCCCGGGCGGTTCGTGACCGCCACGGCGCCCAGGTCGGCGAGCCCCACGCCGGCCCGCTCCAGCGCGCGCGCGATCACCAGGGTCACGCGCTCGGCGTGGGCGCGGCTGGCGATCTCGGGCACCACGCCCTGGAAGGCCGCGTGCAGGTCGTGCTGCGTGGCCACCTCGTTGGAGAGCACGCGGGCGGGCAGACGCACGACCGCGGCGGCCGTGTCGTCGCAGGAGGTGTCGATCCCCAGGACCAGCACCGGCGCGTCAGCCGTTGCGCGCGCGCGGGCCGGGGCGGATGCGCACGCGCGCCAGCTCGCCGGCCAACGCGTCCAGCGCGCGGGCCAGCTGTGGGTCGATCGCGTCCGGCGACGCCTCCGGGTGGCTCGGGTCGGAGCCCCAGCGCGCGTCCTCCTCGTTGTCCCAGGACTGGCGCAGCGCGCGCAGCTCGTCCTTCGAGAGCGGCACGACCACGTCGGGCAGCAGGCCGGCGGCCGGGTCGGCCGGCTCCGCGGCCGCTGCCCCGTCGCGTCCGGGGAGGGGCACGAGCGCGCCGTCGCGGCCGTGGCGCTGGTAGGAGCGCCCCAGCGGGGTGTAGTAGCGCGCCGTGACCAGCTGCACCGCGCAGTCGCGGCGGGGTCCCTCGGTGATCTGCTGGATGAGGAACTTGCCGTAGGTGCGCTCGCCCACGAGCAGCGCGCGGCGGTGGTCCTGGAGCGCCCCGGCCACGACCTCGCTCGCGCTGGCGCTGCTGCCGTTGACGAGCACCGCCAGGGGCAGGGTCACGTCGGCGCGCGGACCGCTCGGCCGGGCGGTGGCCGCGTGCACGTGGTTGGCCTCGGGCAGGCGGCCCTCCGAGCGCACGATCGCGCCCCGGCTGAGGAAGCGGTCGGCCATGGCGACGGCGCTCTTGAGCACGCCGCCCACGTTGTCGCGCAGGTCGAGCACCAGGGCCTCGATCCCCGCGGCGACCAGGGCGTCCAGCTCGCGGCTGAACTCCTCGTCGGTGGTCTCGCTGAACTCGGTCACGCGCAGCACGCCGACGCGCCCGGCCTCGCCGACGCGCCGCACGAACACGGCCGGGGGGCGCACGACCTCGCGCACCGCCACGACCTCTCGCGCCGCCGGCGCCGGCGCGCCCGGGGCCGACGGCGCCGCCTCGGCGGGCCGCACGACGAGCCGCACGCCCGCCCCCGGCGCGCCCTTGAGCGAGCGCACGGCGCCCTCGTTGCGCGGGTCGGCGCTGGCCAGGCTGCGCCCGTCGGCGGAGAGCACGAGGTCGCCCCGGGACAGCCCCGCCTTGCTGGCCGGGCCGCCGGGCAGCACGCCGGTCACGCGCAGCCCCTCGGCCTCGGGCCGGATGCGGATGCCCAGGCCGCCGTACTCGCCCGAGGTCTCCTCCTGCCACGAGCGGTACTCGTCGGGGGCGATGAAGTCGCAGTAGGGGTCGAGCTCGACGTAGGCCTCGAGCGCCCGGTAGAAGGCCTCGCGCTGGCGCTGCTCGTCCAGGGCGTCCACGTAGCTGAAGGCCACCTTCTGGCGCACGAACGCGGCGGTGGCCTCGTCCCAGAACAGGCCGTCGCTGCGGGGGTCGGCGGCGCGGGCCCGGCGGGGCGTGCTCACCAGCGCCAGGGTCGAGAGCACCACCAGGGGCACGATGACGAGGAAGGCGGTGCTGGCTCGCATGGGGGCTCCGGGCCGATCGCGCCCCGATTCTACGCGCCCGGCCGGGCCGCCCCCGGCCTCCCCGCAGCGGGGTGCCGCGGTCAGAAGTCGCTGCGCCCGAACTCCACGGCACGCTCCCCCCCCACGTTGAGCACCAGGCCGAGCGCGAGGAACGAGGTCAGCAGGCTCGAGCCGCCGTAGGAGATGAAGGGCAGCGGCATGCCCACGATGGGCAGCAGCCCCACGGTCATGGCCATGTTCACCAGCGCCTGGACGGCGAACAGCGCCGCGGCGCCCACGGCCAGCAGCCGGCCGCTGGGCTCGCGCACGCTCAGCGCCGTGCGCAGCAGCAGGCCCAGGAAGAGCAGGTAGAGGGCCAGCAGCACGCTCACGCCCGCCAACCCGAACGCGCTGGACAGCACGGGGAAGGCGAAGTCGGAGTGCCGCTCGGGCAGGAGGCGGATGGCCTCCTCGGCCTCCTCGCCCAGGCCGTGGCCCGCGAAGGGCCCGGTGCCCACGACCGTCTTGCTCTGGTACAGGTGCAGGCCGTACGAGCGCAGGAGCACGGGGTCGTCGTCGCCCTGCCGGAGCCAGGCCTCCAGGCGCGTGCGCTGGTAGCCGTGCAGCAGCCCGGGCACGAACCACAGCACGAGCAGGCCCAGGAGCCCCACGCCGGCCAGCGCCAGCATCGGGCGCCCGGGCACGCCCGCCGCGTAGAGCACCGCCATCAGCAGCGGGGGGAAGAGCAGCGCCGTGCCCAGGTCGGGCTGGGCCATCACCAGCAGGGTGGGCAGGAGGGTCAGCACCAGCGGCAGCGCGATCCGCCGGCGCCGGTCCATGCCCTGCTGGTACCGCAACGCCCCGGCCAGCGTGATCACCAGCAGCAGCTTCATCACCTCGCTGGGCTGGAGGCGGAAGCCGGCCAGCTCGATCCAGCGCCCGGCGCTCTTGCCGCGGCCGACGAAGAGCACCGCCACCAGCAGCAGCAGGCCCAGGGCGTAGAGGGGGTAGCGCAGCTCGACCACGCGCCGGTAGGGCACCGCCAGCATGAGCAGGCAGGCCGCCAGGCCGATCACGCTCCAGCGCAGCTGCATCCAGCCGTAGGGCAGATCCTGCCCGGCCGCGGCCACGTGCACCGTCGCCTGCCCGACGGCGGCCAGCAGCAGCCCGACCCCCAGCAGCAGCCAGTCGGCCCGCCGGAAGCGCTCGCCCAGGGTGAGCTCGCGCTCCATCAGCGCGCGCACCAGGCCTGCAGGAACGCGCCCGCGGTGCGCGCCGCGGTGAGCCCGGCGGCCTTCTCGGAGCGGGCGTGGTAGACGACGACGAAGGCCAGCGGTGCGT
The DNA here is from genome assembly GCA_964588235.1 of uncultured Planctomycetales bacterium. Taxonomy (GTDB): domain Bacteria; phylum Planctomycetota; class PLA2; order PLA2; family JAEUHO01; genus CAZPOZ01. The sequence goes on along the minus strand of CAZPOZ010000238.1, from coordinate 2,072 downwards.
GCCCCTCGCGCTCGAGCCAGCCGATGAACCACTGGTGGGTGATCCCGTCCACGTCGTCCGGGTCGAAGGGCTTGTACGACCGGCCGACCTGCGCCGTCCCCGTCTTGCCGAACACCCGCCCGGGCAGCGTGCCCCACGGGAACGACGCGTAGGCCGTGCCGCCCGGGTCGTAGACGACCCGGTGGAGCCCGGCGCGCACGCGGGCCAGGTGCGCCGGATCGAGCCCGAGGTCGGTGCCGGGGAACCGCAGCGGCTCGGAGGCTCCGTCGGGGGTCTCGAGCGCGCGCCCCAGGTGCGGGGTGACGAGCCGGCCCCCGTTGGCCAGCGCCGCCGTCGCCCGCAGCATCTGCAGCGGGGTGGCGGCCACGTCGCCCTGGCCGATGGCCACGTTCTGGCCGGCGTCGGGCGGGATCACGGGCGTCTCGTCCAGCCCCCACTCGGCCCCCCGCAGCCAGCGTCCGCGGCTCTCCCCCTCGAGGTCGCTGCCCGTCGGATGCCCGAAGCCCAGCCGGTCGAGGAAGCCGGCCACGAAGGTGCGGAACAGGGGCCAGTGGGAGCGGAAGCTCCGCAGGCTCAGGGCGAAGTACTGGTTGCAGGAGGTGCACAGGGCCCCCTCGAAGTCCACGGGGCCGTGGTGGTGGCAGCCGGGCCGGCCGTGCGAGCCCGAGCAGGCGAACTCGCCGTCGATCGGCAGGCCGCGCCCGGCGTGCAGCATCGCCAGGCCGATGAAGGGCTTGAGGGTCGAGCCGGGCTCCACGGCCATCTGGGAGACGCGGCTGAGCGCCGCACCCGCGGGCAGGCTCAGGCTGGCGCGCCACGCGGCGAGGTCCAGGCCGGCGGGCGGCTCGGCGCAGGGCTCGAGCACGGGGGGCGTGAGCTGCCAGGGCAGCAGCAGGCGCTCGAACCCGACGGCGCGGGCGAGCAGCTCCGCGCGGGCCGCCCCCCGGAGCTCGGGCCCCGGCACCCGCCGCGCGGGCACCCAGTCGCCCAGCACGGGGTCGGCCAGGGGCAGGACGGGGGCGCCGTCGGCGGCCGGACGGGGGGCCAGGTCGCTGGGGAGCAGCTCGGGCAGCTCGGCCAGGGCCAGGATCTCGCCGGTCCAGGCGTCCATGGCCACCAGCGCCCCCGAGGGGCGGGCCCGGGGCGCGTACCGGCCCCCCAGGTCCGGGAGGGACTCGAGCGCCCGCTGGGCCAGCGCGCAGTCCTCCACGCGCACTGAGAGCCTCAGGCGCCGGCCCGGCGTGGGCGGCTCGCTGCTCACGACCTGGCTGAAGCCCCCCTGCTCGTCGCGTGCCCGGCGCTCGCGCCCGGACCGGCCGCTGAGGGGCTCGTCGTAGCGGGCCTCCAGGCCCGAGACGCCGCGCAGCGTGCGGCCGTCGATGTCGCGTTCGGGGTGCAGCGAGCGCAGGCGGCGCAGGTCGGCCGCCGACTCGGGGGGGCGGCTCAGGCCCAGCACGCGTCCGAGCGCTCCCCCGACCTCGGCCGCACGGCGCCGGTGGGCCGGGCGCAGCCGGAGCCCGCGCGTGACCCCCTCCTCGTCCAGCGCCACGAGCCGCGCCGCGCGCTCGGGCACGTCGGTCAGCAGGGGCACGGGCAGGTCCTCCTTCTGCCGGCGGAAGAGGGCCAGGCGGTCCTCCGTGAGGAAGTCCTCGCCCTCCTCCTCCTCCAGCCGCCGGGCCTCGCGCTCGACCAGGCGCTCGATCACCGCCTGCCGGGCCCGGGCCACCTCCTCGAGACGGCCGGGGGGCAGCCCCAGCGCCGACTCCAGGGGCCCGAGGTCCCCCGGGCCCAGGGGCACGAGGTGCTCGGCCCCGGCGCGGCACCGGCAGCGCGGGGGGCGTCGAGGCCGGCCGCCCGGGGGCGGGCGCTCGAGGAACTGCACGCTGCCGCAGGCCTCGCAGCGCAGCCGGTCGCGGCCCTGCCACTCCCGGGGCACGAGCACCAGCTGGAGCACGGGCGCGTCCTCGAGCAGCGGCCGGCCGTCGGCATCCACGAGGGAGCCCCGGCGCGGCTCGAGCTCGACCGTCTGCTCCCGGGCCCGGGCCGCCGCGCGGGCCCACCGGTCGCCCTCG
>CAZPOZ010000237.1:0-5356 GCA_964588235.1 uncultured Planctomycetales bacterium | reverse complement strand
GTGCCGCCGTGCAGCAGCAGATCCAGCCGCGGCCACACGTCGGTCAGCCGCTCGGCCCGACGACCCGACGCGTGCGCGGCGGCGAGCACCTCCTGGGCCACCACCAGCGCCCACGACGGCAGCCCGGCGACCAGGCGCACGTCTTCCCCCAGGCACGTGGCCACCGTGCGGGCCAGGCGCTCGGCGCCGTCGCGGATCGCGGAGACCTCGGGGGAGGGCAGCCGCAGGCGCGCCAACGGCCACGGGATGCGCGCCGCCATCACGCCCGTGTTGTCGCCCAGGCGCGCAGGCCCCTCGCGCACGAGGCTGGTCGTGCCGGAGAGGAACAGCAGCCGGCCGCCCGCCAGCCGGTCGGCGCGCTCCACGAGGTAGGGGGCGAGGTTGTCGAACCCGCCACGCCGGTTCGTCCGCACCGTGGCCTCGGTGATCGGCAGCACCTTCTCCCCCGAGGTCGTGCCGGAGCTCAGCCCGAACAGCCGCGTGACCCCGGGCCAGGCGACGTCCGGCTCGCCCGCGCGGGCCCGTCGCCACCAGGGATCCATGCGCGCGTAGTCGGTCAGCGGCACGGCGTCGCGGAAGGCGGCGTAGGAGCGCACGCGCGCCAGCCCGTGCTCGCGGCCGAACGCCGTGCGGCGCGCCGCCGCCAGCAGCCGGTCCAGGACCTGCGCCTGCGCCGCGGCGGGGTCCTGCGCCAGCTCTCGCATCCGGCGCAGACGCCGGCGGGCCAGGGCGCGCAGCGTGACGGTGAGCAGGCTCATGCGCGGCCTCCTGCGCCCGCCGGGGCCGGCGCGACGAGCAGACGCTCCCCGTCGTCGTGCGGGCCCGCCGCCGGGGGGCGCTCACGGCGCCCGCCCGGGAGCCGCGGCTGGAACCCTCCGACGCTGGCGACGGCGAGGTCCGCCACGGCCATGACGGTCAGCTGCGGGTTGACCTCGATGCTGGCGGGGAACACGCTGGCGTCGGCCACGAACAGGTCGCCGATCCCGTGGACCCGGAACGCGCCGTCCACCACGGAACGCCGGGGGTCGTCGCCCGCCACCGCGCCGCCCTGGGGGTGCGCGGAGCCGAAGCCGGGCACGTCGCGCTGGTGCCGCCACCGTCCCTCCAAGGCGGCCAGCCCGTCCGGTCGGTGGACCTCGGCGTCGCCGTGGACGGGCGGGAACACGCGCAGGGCGCCGCCGGCCAGCAGCAGGCGCGAGGCCGTCACGAAGCCGGCCGCGAGACGTCCGAGACCGGGTCGGTCGAAGGTGAAGTGGACCCGGGCCCGCCCCGGCCGGCGCGGCGCCAGCGCCGACCAGCGGGGCAGGGCCACGCGGCCGTCTGCGGGCGTGGGCACCAGGACGCCGAGCGCCACGAGCCGGCGGTAGGCGCCCATCCGCCGGGCGTGCGCGAGCGGACCGCCGGGCAGGGTGAGGGCGAAGGCCATCGGCGGGTTCTGGACCTGCTCGATCACGAAGCCGTCGCCGGGCACGTAGCAGGCCATCGAGTCGCCCCGGAACGCGTCCACCTCGCGCGGCAGCTCGGCCACGACGATGCTGCCCACGTTGAACGAGGTCCGTCGCCCGGCGGTCGCCCGGGCCAGGCCCGAGCGCAGCAGCAGCTCGGGCGTGGCGACCGCTCCGCCGGCGAGCACGGTGCGCTCGGCCAGGACGCGCACGGGCTCCCCGCGGCGGAGGTCGCGGGCCAGCACGCCCTCGGCGCGACCCCGTCGCACGAGCACGCGCTCGGCTTCGTGCAGCGGCAGCACGTCCAGGCCCGCCTCGACGCCCGCCCGGATCCAGCTCGCGGCCGCGTCCAGCTTGCGCCCGTAGGGGCAGCCCAGGTTGCAGTAGCCGCAGCCGATGCACGCGCGCAGGTTCTTCCGGAACCGCCCCACGGGCAGGCCCAGGGCCCGCGCGCCCTCCAGCACGACCTCCACGCCGGCGTTCAGCGTGCGGTCGGGCGTGGGCGCCACCCCCAGGAACGACTCGACCCGCCGGTAGGCCGCGTCCAGGGCCTCGGCGCCGGGATCGAAGCCCGAGCCGGCCCAGGCGCGGCGCACGCGCTCGGGCATGCGGAAGCAGACGCCGTTGGCCAGGACGGTGGAGCCGCCGACGCAGCTGCCCTGGAGCACGAACATGTCCCCGGCCGCGTTCGTCTGCGTGCCCCCGTCCTTGTAGAGCGAGCCCAGCATGCGCAGCTCGTCGTGGTCCATGTCGGCGGGACGCACCCAGGGGCCCCGCTCCAGCAGCAGCGTCCGCCCCCCCTGACGGGCCAGGTGGCAGGCGACCACGCTGCCGCCGGCGCCCGAGCCGACCACCAGGAAGCGCGTGCGCAGCGTCCTCACGAGACCACCCCGTGGGGCTCGAGCGCCCGTCGGCCCGCCGTCCGGGCGCGCCCCGCCTGCGGCGCGCGCGCCTCGGGTGCGACGAAGCCCACCGCGCGCTGCGCCGCCGGGTCGGCGTACCAGGCCAGGCGCAGCAGCTGCCGCACGCGCGCGAGGTCGCCCCACAGCCCGCGCCGGGCGTCGAGGGGGCCCTGCACGAGCGCGCGCGCCTCGTCGGGGCGCAGGCGCGAGACCGGGGGCATCCCCCGCAGCAGCGGGGCCAGCTCCACGAGGGTCAGCTGGCGCAGGAGCCGTCGTCGGGCGTGCGGCGGCAGCAGCGCCAGCCAACGGTCCACGTGCGCCACGACGCGCGCGGGCGCGAGCCCGCCGGCGGCGTCCGCGAGCATCCAGGGCACGAGCACGGCCAGCGCGCGGGCCAGGCGCGGCGTCAGCGCGAGCAGGCCCAGGCGACGGCCGCGCGCACGGGCCCCTCGGGCCAGCCAGGGGAGCAGGGGCAGGGCCAGCGCGGCCAGCGGCAGCGCGGCGACGTAGGCGGGAGCGGGCAGGCGCATCGGGGGCTCCGGCTCGACGCCGGCGCAGGATGCCCGGCTCCGGGCCCGGCGCCAGCGTGCGGAGCCGGTTTCACCGGAAGGTCCCGGAGGCTTCGCCGGGACCTGATCCGATCTTCACCGGATTCCCGTCCGTCGCTCACGCGGGGTTCCCGGCGCGAAGCCATGCTCGAGGGCAGGAACGCCGCGTCCGCCGGAGGCTCCGATGCGCCCTGACGCCACGACCGCTGCGACGACCCCTCCTTGCGACCCCGCGCGCTGGCCGGGCGAGGTCGATCGGGCGCAGTCGGCGCACGTCGCCGAGCCGGACGGGCGCGGCTGGATCGACTTCGGCGCCGGGGGTGCGCTGCTCCCGTACGGCGCCAACGAACCCCGGCTCTCCCGGCGGCTGATCCGCCACCTGCTGCGGGGCGGCGCCCTGGGGTCGCCGGAGCAGGCGACCCGCGCGGAGGCCGCCTTCCGCGAGCGCTTCGAGCGCGTGATCCTGCGGCCGCGCGGGCTGGATCACGGCGTGCACCTGCGCGGCGCCTCGGCGTCCGAGGGGGTCGAGGCCGCCCTGCGCTGGGCCCGTCGCGCGTCGTGCCGGTCCACCGTGCTGCACTTCCGCGGCTCGTTCCACGGGCTCACCCTCGGCTGCCTGAGCGTGGCCGGCGACGGCGCCGTCCGCCGGATCTCCGGGGTGCCGCTGAACCACGCGCTGCAGGCGCCCTACCTGGGCGACCTGGGCCCTGACGCCGACACGATCGCACACCTGGACGAGGTGCTGACCGAGCGCAGCGGGGCCGACCTGCCAGCCGCCGTGCTGGTCGAGACGGTGCAGGTCGAGGGCGGCCTGCGCACGGCCACCTACGAGTGGCTGCGCCGGCTCGCCGAGGCGTGCCGGCGGCGCGGCGTGCTGCTGATCCTGGACGAGAGCCTGACCGCGTGCGGGCGCACCGGCTGGTGGTTCTCGTTCGAGCCGGCGGGCATCCACCCCGACCTGGTGTGCCTGGGGACCGCGCTCAGCGGCATGGGGCTCCCGCTGGGCGTCGTGCTGGCCCGGCCCGAGCTGTCCGCCTGCGACCCGGGCGAGCCCCTGCGCCAGCGGACGGTCAGCGAGCTGAGCCTGGTCGCCGCGCACGAGGCCCTCGGCCTGTGGGAGGACGACCGCCTGCTGCGCACGGCGCGCGCCCGCGGCGCCGCGCTGCGCGAGGCGTTGGACCGGTTCGTCCTGGACCTGCCCGGCCTCCGGCTGTCGGTCCGCGGCCGCGGGCTGCTCCAGGGGCTCGCGTTCGCCGACGCCCGGCTCGCGCAGCGGGCGGCCCGGCTCGCGTACCTCGGCGGGCTGCTCGTCTCGACCTGCGGCCCGGAGGGCGCCGTCCTCCGGCTCACGCCGCCCCTCACGATCGAGGCCGAGACGTTCGGGGAAGGCCTCTCGCGGCTGGAGAGCGCGCTGACGCTGTGCGCCGACCTGGCCGAGCGGGAGCAGCCTCCGGAGCCGGCGGACGAGGCCCAGGACGCCGCCTCCCTGTCGGGGTGAGCCCGGCGGGCAGCGCCCGGGAAGCGACCGCGCCGCTCAGGGCGCGTCGGCGGGGGGCTCGGCGGGCGCGTGCGGCAGGCGGCGGGCCGCGAGCAGCACCAGGCCCACCACGACGAGCCCTGCCGCCAGCAGCAGGAGCGGGGTCAGCAGCCCGCCCGAGGCGGGCGCGGGCGCGGCGGAGGCCAGCGGCGCGGCCGTGCCGCCGTAGAGCCGCTGCTCGCGCACCGCGACGCGCAGCGCGCGCCCCTCCAGCCCCTCGAGGGCCAGGTGCGTCACGGCCCGGCCCGGCGACTGCCCCGCGGGCACGGGCACGCCGATGAGCTCCGAGCAGGCCACCTGCGGGTCGGCGAACAGCGCCGCCGCGGCGGCCGCGGCCGTGCCCGACCCGCGGCGGAGCCGGCTCAGGTGCGCGTGCGGCACCGCGAACACCCGCACCGGCCCCAGCGGCAGCGTGACGGGCGCGTCCACCTGCAAGGCCTGCGCCGGACCTCCGGGCAGCGCCACGAGCACGTCCAGCCAGGGCCGCGCCTTCGTGACGCCCTTGGGGGGCAGCAGCAGCACCTGGCCCACCCGCAGCGCGCGGGGATCCACGGCCGGGTTGAGCCGCTGGATCTCGGCCGTGCGCCGCGTCGTGCCCAGCTGCTTCTGCGCGATGCCGCCGAGGGTGTCGCCCTTCGCCACCCGGTACCGCCAGGTGTTCTGCGCCGCCAGCCCGCCCGCGTCGAGGTAGATCACGTGCTGCGGGGCGGGGGGCGGCGCCTCCACGTTGGCCCGCGCGGCCGCGGGCATCGACGACGCGAGCGCGGCCCACGCGAGCAGGAGGCGTCGGAGCGGTGACGACGGGAACAAGATGCGGCTCGGCTCCTGCTGTCGCGCTCCGGGGAGACCGCCTGGGGAGGGTGGGGGGACGGCCCGCGGTGAGGGACGGTCCTAGGGTGGGGAGCCGGCGCCGGCGGAACCGGA
>CAZPOZ010000236.1:0-5360 GCA_964588235.1 uncultured Planctomycetales bacterium | reverse complement strand
GGTTCAAATCCCACCCGGGGCTCCACTCCCTTTCGCCGGCGAGTTGGCCGCAGCAGGCCGTCTGCGCCCTTCTGTGCCCGATTCGCTCGCGCCGGCCAGGTTGACCGTTCGTGACCGATCGCGGCGGCACCTGGCCCCTCTCACGCCACGTTTCACGCCACGATGCACGCCGCGGATCGCGTTCAGCGTCCCCGGGGAGGGTGATGATGCCGACGCCCTCGGGGCGCGCCTCCTGCCAAGGCAGGAAAGCGGCCCCGCCCCCACGTTTGGCACGGACGGGGACGGGGCCAGGAGAGCGACGCGTGAAGACTATCGCGACCGACCGACGCACCCGTAGCGCGCGCCCCAGGGTCGTGCGCGAGCGGTTGATCCACCCGACCTCTGAGAACGCGTGCCTTCTGCCGTGTGGGTTCCGCACGGACCGCGAGGAGCGGCAGGCGCTGTTGGACTGGGTGGCGTCCGGCCTTCCCGAACTGGTCAGCCTTGTAGAGGAGGAGCGCGCCAGTGGCCGCGAGCCCCGGGTGGTCGCCGCGCTCTTCGTGGATGCGTGGAGGTGGGAGGCTGCGACTTGCTACCCGCACCGCCTCTCGTCCCCCGAAGGCAGTGCGCTCGCGTCGAAGCGATGGGTCGCCTTCGCGGCCGAGGTCAACGCCCTGGGTGATGCCGGGAAGGCGGCAGCGGTCGAGGCATCCGCCGCCCGCCTCGTTCTGTCGTTGGCTGACGGCGCGCTGCTCGTAGATGACGTGCTGCCGCTCCACCGGCTGCTCGCGCATCTCGGCGGCAGGAGCACGGCGATCGAGGCGCTGAGGCCACGCGCAGGGGCCTACACTCCCGCCACGCGCATGGTTCCCATGGATCCCACGCTGCGGCGTCTGCACGAGGTCGTGGATGCGCTCCTGCGCGGGAACCGCAGGGCCTCACACATGGAGATCCGGTCGGCGTGGGAGCAGCGCAACAACGAGCCCAGCTCCGCGTTCCTGCCTGTGCCGCGGCCCGAGGCGATCAGTAGGGGGCTGACCGACCTGCACGCCCTGGGAAGAGTCCGGCTCTCCGCTGGCAAGCGTAGGCGCGTCCTGGCCGCCACGTAGAAGGCGGCCGTCATGCGTAGCAGACTCGTAGTAAACCCGTAGTGACGGCGGTGCGCGCTGGGCCCTGAATAGGGCCAATGACGCGCAACGAAACAACCCAACGGGTCACGACCGCAGAGGCGGGCCGTGTTCTCGGGATGCTGCCCGAGCCCGCGCGCCTGATGCTGCGGGAGGTCGGCGCGCGCTGCACGCGCTGCGGCAACGGCGGCGGTGCGCTGCTCTTCCACCTGGCCGACGTGATCGCCCTGCGCGACGCTCTCAAGGCTGCCGGGCTCGCAATCGCCCGCCTGCCCGACGAGGTGGGGGCTCACCCGTGAACACGGCGGCCCCCCACCCGGGTGTCCCCTGGCGCCTGCTCGGCGACCTCTGCCCTGCATTCGGGGTCCGGACGCCCAGCGCCGTGCGTCGCGCGTGCATCGCCAGCGGCATCCCCCTGGTGCGCGTCGGCCGTCGCTTGGCCGTGCGCAGCGCAGACCTCGAGACGTTCGCCGCGGGCCTGCAGCCCGTCGCCGGAACCACCGCGCCTCTGCCTCAGCCCGTCGCGCCTGAGTGGGCCCGGGCCCTGCTCAAGCGGGGGCCTCGCGGACACCGCGACCTCGCCCCGAAGCGCCGAAGGGGGTTCCTGTGACCAACCCACCCAACACACGCGGGGCGCTGGGCTCCCAGCCCACGCTCATGGCGCCGACCGAAACCGAGGTCCTACGTCGGGCCCTTCGGGCGAAGCTCCAGGAATCATCGGATCGCGTGCGAGCCGACTTCGCCGCAGACGGCTGGACGCTGGAACGGCTGGAGGCGGAGGGCGCGCGCCTGAAGGCCCAGGAGCGGGCCGTGGGGCGCGCCATCGGCGCCCGTCGCCGTCGGGCGGTGAACCCGTGAGCGCGGCGACCCACAACGGCCGAATCTCCGCGGCGCCCGCCCTGAGCCCGCTCCGGGCTGCCCTGCAGGAGCAGCCGCCCCCGGCAGACGACGCCGCCGAGGTCGCCGTCCTGGGCTCCTGCCTGGCCTCGGGCACCGGCGCCACCGATGGACTCACCGCCGAGGCCCTTGGGCGCGCCTTCGCCGACCTGGCCCCGATCGACTTCTACCGTCCGCAACACGCGGCGCTCTGGAACCTGCTGCGCCGCCTGCACGCGGAGGGCAGCCCGCTCGACCCCGTGCTCGTGGCCGCTGAGGCGGAGCGTATGGGCGCGCTGGAGGCCGTCGGCGGCCGTGAGCGCCTCGCCGAGCTCGCCGAGTCCCAGGAGCACGCGCTGCACCTGGAGAACTTCGTCGCGGTCGTTGCTGCCCGCGCCCAGGAGCGTCGAGCGCGCAACGAAGTGGCCGGCGACCTGCTCGACCTGTTCGAGGGCCGACTCGACCCCGAGGGGTTGCGCGAGCGCCAGCGGGCGCGGTCCGCCGAGTCCCTCCAGGCCGACGCCTCCGAGGTGCGGGCGCTCACGGGCGCCGAGATCCTCGCAACGGCCCCGACCGAGCTGCCCTGGCTGATCCGCGGCCTGCTCCCCGAACGCCTCGTGCTCGCCCTCGTGGCCGAGCAGAAGACCGGCAAGAGCTGCTTGCTAGCCGTCCTGTTCCGCGCCCTGCTGCGGGGCGAGCCTGTGCTCGGGTGCGACGTGGCGCCCGTGTCGTCGATCCTCTGGGCCACGGAGGAGGACTCGCTCTCCATCGGGCTCATGCTGCGGGAGTACGGGCTGGAGGGCGTCGAGGGGTTGCACTTCCTCACCCGTGAGCAGCTCTGCGCGAAGGACTACGTGGGTCGGCTCGCCATCATCCGGGCGGAGCAGAGGCGCCTGGACGCCCGGGTGGTGGTGATCGACACGCTGATGGAACACGCCTGCCCCGAGGACGAGAACGGCAACCCCGACATGCACAAAGCCGTGAGCCCGCTGAAGGCGCTCGCAGCATCCACAGGCTGCGCGGTTGTGGTGACTCATCACGCGACCAAGGTCTCGGAGGGGAAGAAGGGCTGGGCCAAGGTCCGCGGCGGCGGGGCCTTCGGGGCTGCCGTGGATGCCGGGCTCTTCCTCGCGAGGGGCAAGGGCAACGTGCGCAGCCTGGAGTATCTCGGAGGACGCGGGTCCGATTGGGTCGAGCGGCTCGACTACGAGCGGCACGAGGACCCGGTCGGCATGGGGCATCGATACCGGCTCGAGCGGGCGAGCCCGCTCAGGCCCGACCCCGTGGAGCGGGACCGGGACGGGGAGACCGACGCCCGGCTGCTCGCGGAGATCGGCGACAGCCCCGGCTGCTCTCTCACGAGACTGGAGAGGAAGATCGGCGGGAGCAGCGCCCGCGTGCGGGCCCGGCTCGACCGCCTCGCGCTGGAGGAGAAGATCATCAGGAAGCGTGAGGGTCAGGCCCTCAAGCACTACCTCCCCCAGACCGGGCCCCAACCCCGTCCGTCTCCGCCCCCCCTAAAGGGTGGGGCGGACGGACGCGGTTCGGTGGAGGCCGATGAAACCCCGTCCACCCCGTCCAACCCCGTCCGGGACGCGGTGGACGCGGTTGAGGGTGGAGCCGACCCGTTCGACGGCTGGGGGGCCGCGGTATGACCGAGGGCCCCTCCAGCGCTGGGCTCCCCACCGTCCGGGCTGGCGCCTTGACCCGCTTGGAGGCGCACGCCACCGACCTCCCGGCTGCCGTGGCCGTCGTGGTCCCCGGCCCTCCCTGCGCGCAGGGTCGAGGCCGCGCCGTGCGCGTCGGCGCCGGCCTCCGCGTGGTCGACCCCGCCCGGTCCAGGTCGTGGAAGGGCGCCGCGCAGGTTCACCTGCTCCAGGCCATGGACGGGCGCCCTCTCATGACCGGGCCCCTCGCGGTCGAGATGCTGGCCGTGTTCGCCCTGCCCAAGGGCCAGGAGCGCCGGCAGGGCGTCCCGAGGCGCTGGCACGCCAAGCGGGGCGGCGACGTCGACAACCTCGCCAAGGCCCTCTTGGACGCGGCCACGGGCGTCGTCTGGGCCGACGATTCCCAGGTCGCCGAGCTGCTCGTGCGCAAGGTCGTGGGCGCCCAGGGCGAGGCCCCGGCGGTCTACCTCGCCGTGCGCCCCCTCGGGACGGGCCCGCAGGCCCTGGAGCCCTCCCATGCGCCCCAGGAGGCCCCGGGCCATGCCTGACCGCCTGCCGCCCCCCGAGGCCCCTGGCGGTGCCCTGGAGGCTGCCGCGACCCCTACCCGTTCCCTCCCGGCACCGGCCGTGCCACGCCCGCCCGTGGACCGACGGGAGCGGCGCCGCTTCGCCGAGGAACTTCTGCTCGAGAGCGCGTCGGTGACGCGGGTCAAGACCGAGATCGCCGCCCGCTTCGGGGTCAGCCTCGTGACCGGCCGGGACGACGCCCGGGCCGTGCTGCGCCGCTGGGCGCGCGAGGACACCAAGGGACTCGCCCGCCGTCGTGCGACCGTCCTGCGACGGCTGGAGAGGAACGCCAACGCCTGCCGCGCCGCGGGCGACCTCGCGGGCGAGCGCCAGGCGCTGGCCCTGCTGGCGCGCACGCTGGGCATGGGCCTCCCGTCGCTCGCCGTGGGCGTCGCGGTCACGCCCCGCACGATCGACGCCCAGGAGCTGCGGCGCTTCCTGGGCACGCCGACGGGCGCAGACGACGCGATCGAGTCGCTCCGCGCCCTGGCCGCGCCCGCACCCGAGTCACCCGCCCCTCTTGGGCGGCGAGAAGGAGGAATCTCATGCCTGCGCCCGCTGTGATATCCGTGCGCTTGGACACTTCCGGCGCCAAGGCCGACCTGGCTCGCCTGCGCGAGGATGCGGGCCGCGGGGTCACCGTGCCGGGCCGCGGCGTGGGGGGGCCCTATGGGCCCGCCGGCGCGGGCGGTGGGGGCGTAGGCGGCGGCGGGTTCAACCTCGGGCCGATCCTCGGCCGGCTGCTCAGCCTCGCCCCCCTGGCGATGGCTGGGGCCCCGCTCGCTCGGGACATCGGCACGCTCGGCGGGACGGTGCTAGGCGGCGCCGGGCAAGCCCTCTCTGGGCTGTTCGGGCTCGACGAGAAGGCCGCCGGCGCAAGGGGGCGCCAGGATGCGACGACTGAGACGGCGCAGATGTTCGGGCTCGCCCGTGGGCTCGGCTTCGTGGACCGCGCGCAGACCGACGCCTTCCGCCACCAGATCGAGCCCTTCCGCGAGGCGGCCGCCAAGGGCGCCGCGTCCATCCTCCGTGAGGGTGGGATCGAGAACGCGGAGACCACGCTGAAGGAGATCAAGGGCGAGCTCGTGAAGATCGTTGCCCTACTCGGAGGCGTCAGGCTGGTTCGCGGCCTGCTGGGGATCTA
>CAZPOZ010000235.1:0-5389 GCA_964588235.1 uncultured Planctomycetales bacterium | reverse complement strand
GCCTCGAGGCCTGCGCAAGGAGGAGGAAGCGGCCTGAGCGCCCGGCTCCAGCGCGACGCACGTCCCTCGCATCGCCTACCTTGGTGGCGTTGCGGCTCAGGCGCCGCCGGGGGCGCCCCCCAGCTCGCGGTAGAGCCAGGCGCGGGTCAGCGCCCACTCGCGCTCGACGGTGGCGCGGGAGACGCCCAGCACGTCGCTCACCCGCTCGACGGTCAGACCGGCGAAGAAGCGCAGCTCGACCAGGCGGCGCTTGGCCGGGTCGAGCGCCTCCAGGCGTCCGAGGGCCTCGTCCAGGGCCACGAGGTCGATGTGGCGCTCCTCGAACCAGGCCAGCGCCTCGTGCAGCGGCTCGCGGCTGCGCTGCCCGCCCCGCTTCTGCGCCTGCTTGGCGCGCGCGTGGTCGATCAGCACCTGCCGCATGGCCTTGGCGGCCACGCAGTAGAAGTGCGCCCGGCTCTCCCAGGGCGCCGTGCGGTCCATCAGCTTCAGGTAGGCCTCGTGGACCAGCGCCGTGGGCTGCAGGGTGTGGGCCTTGTCGCCCTTGAGGCGGCTGAGCGCGATCACCCGCAGCTCCTCGTAGATCAGGGGCAGCAGGCGGGCATCGGCCTCCCGGTCGCCGGACCGGGCGCGCTCGAGCATCTGGGTGACGTCGCCGGGCGTGCTCACGCGGACCTCCGGCGGCAGCCTACCGGGGTCCGAACGCCCGTGACACTTGTAGAATGCAAGTTGTCGGCCCGCGAGAGGCGGGTGGGGGCGGAGGGCGCGGGCCACGGGGGGGCGTGTCGTGTGAAATCCAGGCGGTGGCTGGACAGGCTGAGGGGCAGCCCCCGAAGATCGCGTGTTCCCGGGAGCGGACCGCCGTGCCCGCCAGGAGCCTCCCCCCATGCGCCTCACCCCGCTGAGCCTGTGCCTGCCCCTGCTCGCCCTGCTGGGCCTCACCTCGCCCGTCCGCGCCGAGGAACCGCCGCAGCAGCAGGCGAAGGTGGACGTGACGATGGACGTGCGGCCCACGGGCGCGGGCGACGCCCGCGTGGTGCTGGACTTCGCGCCGCTGACCTACCAGGTCGTCAAGGGGCTGATCCCCGACCCGAGCCGCTACCTGATGGACCTGGCCGTGCGCCGCGGCGGCATCGAGCTGGGCTCGCGCACGAGCGCGCGCTACGACGACGCCACCACCAGCGCGCAGCTGGACCTCGAGCAGCTCAACGCGGCGCGCAACCTGGGCGAGGGGCGCTGGGAGATCCGCGTCGATCCGGCCTTCGAGTACATCAGCGACAAGCTGGAGGGGGACCGGCCGACCTTCTTCTTCTACCAGTTCGGGACCTACGAGCGGCCCGGCGGCGACTCGATGCGCTTCCGCGGGCAGTTCCGCTACCGCCTGCCCGCGGGGGCGACGGGCGCCGCGTGGGAGGCCGACAAGCACCTGATCCGCTACCAGCTCGCGCGGCCCGAGGGCACCGGTCCGGGCGCGCTCACGGTGGACCTCGAGGTCAAGCCCCGGCTGATGACGGGGATCTACAAGGTCTACGGGCGCGAGGAGTCGTTCGCCCACATGTGGCTGGCCAAGGCGCGGCTCACGAATTCGGGCGCCAGCGTGGTGCGCGACGTGCGCGTGCGCTACCGGCTGGACGGGTACTCGGAGTGGTCGCCCTGGGAGCGCTTCGCCGAGGCGGTGCCGGGCCAGACCCTGGTGAGCCGCTACCACCCGGTGCTCGACGCGAAGATCGCCCGGCTCCAGGCGCACACGCCGGCGCAGATCCTCGCCGAGTGGACCTGGACGGGCCTGGACGGTCAGCCGCGCACCGACGGGGACGGCCGCAAGGTGACCCTGCTGGGGGGCCGCGACCTCTCGCTCTACGGCGCCACCGACGCCCAGGCCTCGACGCGCTACGTGGAGAACGTGACGAACTGGCCCTTCGTGGCCGCCTGGGTGACCCCCGACGACCCGGCCGTGAAGGAGTTCGCCGCGATGGCCAGCCGCGTGGCCCAGGGCGAGGGCGCGGGCCGGGGCGACGAGAGCACGGTCGAGGTGCTGCGCGCGATCTACGACCTGTGGGTCAGCAACGGCTTCACCTACCAGCATCCGCCGGGGCTCAAGGACGAGTCGGTCTCCTTCGACGAGATGTTCGTGCAGACGGTGAAGTACCCGCGCGACGTGCTGCGCGACAAGGGCGGCACCTGCATCGACGTGGCCATCTGCTACGCCGCCATGGCCCACGCGCTGGGCATCCGGCCCTACCTCGCGCTGCGGCCCGGGCACTGCTTCCCCGTCTTCGAGCTGCCCAGCGGGCGCCTGCTGGCGGTCGAGGCCACGGGCGCGACCAAGGGCGGGCTCAAGGCCGACGAGAAGGACCGGGGCCGGGTGATGCCCTTCCCCGTCGCCGTCAAGCTGGCCATGCAGGACAAGGCCGAGCGGGAGGAGCAGGGCACGCTGATCCTGGTGGACGTGCAGACCATGTGGACGCGCGGCGTGGCCAGCCCCGAGCTCGAGCCGCTGCCGGCCAACATCCTCAAGGAGTGGGGCCTGTCCACGGGTGCGCGCGCCGCCGAGCCGCGCCCGGCCCCCGCGCCCGCCCCCGCCCCGGCCCCTCAGCCCGGCGGCGAGGCGCAGGGCGGCGATCCCTACGTGGGCCGCTGGACGATGAACCTGACCGAGACGCTGGCGGCGACGGGGCAGACGATCACCTACCCGGTCGTGCTGACGATCGCGCCCGACGGCCAGGGGTACAAGGCCGGCACGGAGGCCAACGCGCAGGTGCAGGCGGGCGGCGCGACGGTCTCGCTGCGCGTGATCCAGGTGCTGGCGGGCGCGCGCACGGCGGAGGGCGCGCTGATGCTCAAGGGCACCCAGAAGGTCGTGCAGAACCTGACGACCGGGCAGCACATGCAGATGCCGGTGGACACCCTGGTGGCGGTCGTGCGCGGGGGCCTGCTGGTGGGCAAGGGCACGAGCGACGGCTCGAACTGGCTCGAGTTCCAGATGCGCCGTCTGCCCTGACGCCGACCCGGTGATGCCCGATCGACGCCCGATCGGTGTCTGACGCGGAGTCGCGCCCCTTCTCCGCCGCAGGCCGGACTTGCGCCGCGGGACGTCCGCCGGCCGGGGGAGCCGGCTACACCGCTCCGTGGCCGCCCCCCCGCCCCTCCAGCCCCCCTCCGACCTCGTGGAGCGCGCGCGGCGCCTGCTCGGCGGCCGGGTGGGCGGCTTCACCCGCGCCCCGGGCGGATACACGCTGGCCGAGCGTTGGCGCTGCCACGTGCTCGACGGCCCGCGCGCGGGGGAGGCCGCGTTCCTCAAGGGCGCCACCGACACGACCACCGCGGCAGGGCTTCGGGCCGAGCGCGTCGTCTACGCCGGCGTGAGCGGTTCGTTCCTGCCGCGGTGCCTGGGCTTCCTCGACGAAGACGAGCGCCCGCTGCTGGCGCTGGAAGACCTCAGCCACGCGCGCTGGCCCCCGCCCTGGAGGCCGGGCGACGTGGAGGCCGTGCGCCGTGCGCTCGCGGCCGTCGCGGCCGCCCCCGTGCCCCCGGGCGTGCCCGACGCTCAGGCCGCCGCGGACGACCTGCGCGGCGGCTGGGAGCGCGTGGCGCAAGACCCGCGGCCCTTCCTCGCGCTGGGCCTGGCCAGCGAGGGCTGGCTGGCCCGCGCCCTGCCCGCCCTGCGTGAGGCCTCGGCCGGCGCGCCGGTGGCAGGCTCCGCGCTCCTGCACCAGGACGTGCGCAGCGACAACCTCTGCCTGCTCGACGAGCCGGTGCCGCGCGCCGTGCTGGTGGACTGGAACTGGGCCCTGCGCGGCGATCCGCGGCTGGATGCGGCCTTCTGGGCGCCGAGCCTGGCCTCCGAGGGCGGCCCCCCGCCCGAGGCGCTGCTCGGGCACGAGCCCGGCCTGGCGGCGCTGGTCGCCGGCACCTTCGCCGCCGTGGCCGGTCTGCCGGCCGACCCCCCGCCCCCGCGCGTTCGGGAGGTGCAGCGGCGTCAGCTCGCGACCGCCTTGCCCTGGGCGGCCCGCGCCCTGGGCCTGCCGCCTCCCGGCGCCGACGCCCCGCGGCCGGCGTGACCGCCGTCGGGACGGCCGGCGGCGCCCGCGGACCGACCGTTCCTCGCGCGGGGCGCGCCCGCGTGCGTAGGCTCTGCGGGTGCGCCCCGCCCACGAGACCCCCGACGAGCCCGCCGCGCCGCTCCACGCGGTCCTCTTCGACCTGGACGGCGTGCTGATCGACTCGGTCGCCTCGATCACGAACAGCATGAACGCGGCCCTGGAGGCCCTGGGCCGGCCCCGGCGCAGCCGCGACGAGCTGCGGCGCTTCGTCGGGCCGCAGCTGGAGGGCACGGCGGCCACGCTGCTGGGCGAGGACGACCCCGCAGGCATCGCCCGCTGGATCGCCGCCTACCGGGCGCACTACGACGTCCATTGCGTGGCCGAGACGACGCCCGCCGAAGGGCTGGTCGAGGTGCTCGAGGGCCTGGCGGCGCGCGTGCCGCTGGCCCTGGCCACGAGCAAGCCCGAGGTCTACGCCGAGCGGCTGCTGGTGGCGTTCGGGGCACGGCGCCACCTGCGTGCCCTGTGCGGCCGCAGCCTAGCGCTGGATCGCGAGACGAAGGCCCAGGTGATCGCGCGCGCTCTCGGTGCCCTGGACGTGCCCCCGGGCCGCCCCGTGGTGATGGTCGGCGACCGGGAGCACGACGTGCTCGGCGCCCGGGCGCACGGCATCCCGACCGTGGGCGTGCTCCACGGGGCCGGCGACGAGGCCGAGCTGCGCCGCGCCGGCGCCCGCTGGATCGTGCCCGACCTGCGGGCGGCCGGGCGCCTGCTCCACGACCTCCTGGGCCCTCGTTGACCCAGAGCCGGGCGCCCCGGCTTCGAGCCCGACCGACGCCGGGGCCGCTGCGCGGAATGCCCGCGAGCCTGCGGGTGGGCGCGCACAGCGGCCCTTGCGCAGGAGCCACGCGACGTGGACGTTGCGTGGACGCGTGAACCTAACGCGTTCTCCGAGAACGACTTGCGTCGCTGCTCGTCTTCCACAGCGACCCGGCGCAGCGCCCGCGGTGCGCAGGTTGCAGAGAAGCGCGCATTCCTCCTTCCCGGGACCCCTGATGAGCGCCGGACGACGGATCACGGTGGACGCCAACGAAGCCGTGGCCTCGGTGGCCTACCGGCTCAGCGAGGTGGTGGCGATCTACCCGATCACGCCCGCCTCCCCGATGGGGGAGTGGGCCGACGAATGGGCGAACGCGGGGCGGCCGAACCTGTGGGGCGACCGCCCCAAGGTGGTGGAGATGCAGTCCGAGGGGGGCGCCGCGGGGGCGGTCCACGGGGCCCTGTCGGCCGGGGCGCTGAGCACGACCTTCACGGCTTCCCAGGGCCTGCTGCTGATGATCCCCAACCTG
>CAZPOZ010000234.1:0-5393 GCA_964588235.1 uncultured Planctomycetales bacterium | reverse complement strand
GCCTGCTCCTCGCTGCCGGCGGCCAACGCCAGGTTGAAGCGCGCCTCGGCGAAGGCCGGGTCCAGGCGCTGGGCCTGCCGCCAGGCGGCCAGGGCCCCCCCCCGGTCGCCCTGCCCCCAGCGCAGGGTGCCCAGGTTGGCCCGCGCCGTGGCGTGGCGTGGGTCGGAGGCCACGGCGGCGGCGTAGGCCCGCTCGGCCTCCGCGCGCCGGCCCAGCCGCTCCTCCACGGCCCCGAGGTTGTTCTGCGCGTCGGCGTAGCGCGGGCGCAGCCGCAACGCCTCGCCGAAGGCCTCGCGGGCCTCCTCGAGGGCGCCCCGGCGCAGGAGCACGGCCCCGAGGTTGTTCCGCGCCACGGCGTCGCCGGGCCCCACGCGCACGGCCTGCCGGTAGGCGGCCTCCGCGCCCTCCAGGTCGCCGAGCGAGGACAGCACGTAGCCGCGCACGAGCCAGGCGTGGACGCGGGCGGGCCCGAGCCCGACGGCGGACTGGCTGTGGGACCGGGCGGCCTCGGCCTCGCCCCGCGCCAGCGCCTCCAACGCGAGGCGGCCGTGGTCGTCGCCGGCGTCGGCCTGGGCCCCGGGGCACCGCCCGAGCCCGAGCGCGAGCAGCAGCGCCGGTCCGAGCACGCGGGCCCAGCACCGTGCCGCCCACCGCCGCGGGGAGCCCACCGCGCCCCCCGGCGCGGCGCGAGGGGTCCCTCGGGAGCGGGCGGGGGAGGACGGCACGGCGGCCGACGCTACCACGCGCTCCTCCCCCACGGCGCGGGACAGGGCCCCCGCCAACCCCTCGCGGTCGCCGAGCGCCTCAAGGCCCGCTGAGCGCCTCGAGCACCCGGTCGAGGCGCCCGCGCGCCACGCTCACGCTGCTCCCGGGGGCCTTGCCCGCCTGGGCGAAGGAGGGGGCGAAGAGCACCTCCTGGGCCTCGCGCGTCCCCGCGTGCAGGGCGAGGAACGACTCGCCCAGCCGTCGGACCTCGGCCCGCTGCACCCCCGGCTCGAGCGCCCGGCTCAGGGAGGCCAGCGCGTCGTGGTAGCGCGCGAGGTCGCGCGCGGCCCCCTCGTCGCCGAGCCGGATGCGGCGGTCACCGCCGCAGCCGGGACAGGAGCGACGGCCGAAGCAGCAGGGGCAGGAAGCCGAGGGGCCCTCCCCGCCGCCGAGGTCCCGGCCCGTGCCGCCGCACCAGCCGCAGCGGCCCGAGCCCACCTGCTTGAGGTACTCGGTGGCCTCGGGCAGGCCGATCCCGAGGGCCTCGGCCACCCGGGCCACGGCGACGGGCTCGCCCAGGGCCCGCACGCGCGCGCGCAGGTGCTCCTCCTCCAGCGGGGAGAGCGACCAGGGGGAGGAGGGGCTGTCGGCGTCGGGGCTCGGTAACCAGTCGAACTCCTCGCGGCAGACGGGGCAGCGCGTGCCGTACGGCCGCACCTCGCTGCGGCAGTGGGGGCACCAGCCCTTGCCGGCCGACCAGACCACGTCGGGCTTGTCCAGGGCCAGCGCGGAGAGACCGAACAGCAGCCCGACGAGCAGCAGGGCCACGATCCACCAGCGGGACTCGGGACGGATCGCCATGCGCTGCCTCCGGGGTCCGGGCGCCGGGGGGCCCAGGGTAGCGCCCCGCCGCGTCGCCCCCCCCAACGCGCCGGGAGGGGCCGCCCGTGCGCCGGCGCCCGGCCGGCACGGGGGGCCGCACCGAAAGCCGGCCGCGCCGGACGACCGAGGGTATTCTCGTACCTCTCCCTCCCGGAGCCCCTCGATGCACATCGGCAGCCCCTGGGCCGAAGTGTTGGCAGCCCTGCTCGCCTTCGCGGCGGGCGGCATCCCGTTCGGCTGGCTGACCGCCCGCCTGCTCCGGGGCGTGGACCTGCGTCAGGTCGGGAGCGGGAACATCGGCGCCACGAACGCCTCCCGTCTGTGGACCGGGGGCGCCAGCGTGCTGGCCTTCGTGGGCGTCTTCCTCCTGGACGGGTTCAAGGGCTTCTGCGCGGCCAACTGGTCGTCCAACCTGGGCGAGTGGCTGCACGGTGACGCGCTCGACGCTGCGGCCACGGAGCGGCTCACCCTCGTGTGCGCGGCGGCCGCGATCCTGGGGCACGTCTTCACGCCCTACCTCGCCTTCCGCGGCGGCAAGGGCGTGGCCACGGCGCTGGGCGTGGTCGCGGCGCTGGCCCCCTGGTCGTCGCTGGCGGCGCTGGGCTTCTGGGGCGTGCTCGTCGTGGGCACGCGCTACGTCTCGCTGGGCTCCATCGGAGCGGTGCTCTCGCTGCCCATCACCTACCTGCTGCACCTGGGCGCCCAGCGCTACCGCGAGGGCGTCTTCTGGTTCCTCACGGCCGTGGCCCTGGGCGAGCTCTGGCGCCACCGCGGCAACGTCATGCGCATCCTGCAGGGACGCGAGCGCCGCGTGGGCGACGGCGGGCAGGCGACGCCCACCTGAGCCCCGACGCCACCCCTTCCATGCGACCCGACGCGCGCGAGCGGCGCCGCGTGCTGGTGGTCGGCGACGGAGGCTGGGGCACGTCGCTCGCGCTGCTCCTCGAGCACGCCGGCCACGCCGTGGCGCTGTGGTCGCACGACGCGGCCTACGCCGCCGAGATGGCCGCGACGCGCCAGAACCCGAGGTTCCTGCCCGGGTTCCCGCTGCCCGCGGGCCTGGAGGTCGGCTCCGACCTCGCCGCGCTGGGGGCCGGGGCCGACCTGGTGGTCAGCGCCGTGCCCACGCAGTTCGTGCGGAACGTGTGGAGCCGCCACGCCGGGGCGGTCCCCCGGGGCGCGCCGGTGCTCAGCGTCACCAAGGGCCTGGAGGAGGGCACGCTCCGGCGCCCCTCCGAAGTGCTCGCCGAGCTGCTGCCGGGGCGGCCCCTGGCGGTGCTGTCGGGCCCGAACATCGCCCGCGAGATCGCCCGCGGCCTGCCGGCCGCCACGGTCGTGGCCTCGGCCGAGCCCGAGACCGCGCGCGGCGTGCAGCGCGCGCTGTCCACCGAGCGGTTCCGCGTCTACGTGAACCCGGACGTGTGCGGGGTCGAGCTGGGAGGCGCGCTGAAGAACGTGATCGCGCTCGCCGCGGGGATCTGCGACGGCCTCGAGCTCGGGGCCAACGCCAAGGCGGCGCTGCTCTCGCGCGGGGTGCTCGAGATGGCCCGCCTGGGCGTGGCCTTCGGCGGCCAGCGCCCCACCTTCTTCGGCCTCTCGGGGCTGGGGGACCTGATCTCCACGGCCATGTCGCCGCTCTCGCGCAACCGCTCCTTCGGCGAGCGCCTCGGGCGCGGGGAGCGCGCCGCCGACATCCTGGCGCAGATGACGCAGGTGGCCGAGGGCGTGAAGAGCGCGGCCCCGCTCCACGAGCTGATGCGGCGCCACGCGATCCCCATGCCCATCTCGGAGCAGGTGCACCTGGTGCTCAACGAGGGCAAGCCGGTGCGCGAGGTGGTGCGCGACCTGATGTTGCGCGGGCCCCGGGACGAGAGCGAGGACCTGCTGGTGCCGGGCCGCGCGCCCCACGCCTGATCGACGACGCCGGCCGCAGGGGCGACGCGAGGCGCGTGCGGCGCCCTCGGGAAACGAAGCGAGCCCGGAGCGGTCACCCGCTCCGGGCTCAACAGGCCTGACGAAGGAGTCGCAGCCGGGTCGGTGCGGCCCTCCAGAGGCGTGAGGGCTCGGGCGGTCGGAGCGGCCCCCCTTGCGGTGGGCCGTCCGGTCTCTCCTGGGGTTGCGCGGCACCTGAAGGACGCGGACCGCATCGGCCTGGGGCGGACATGGGTTCCGCCCGGCCCCTCCGGCGTCTTCACGCCCCTGAGGCCTGCCTCCGATGCGGCCTCCCGGCGGGTCCGAAGACCTGCCGGGGGCCCTTGCGTGCTTTCGTGCCCCTTCAAAGACGTCCGCCGGAGCCCCGCCCCCTGCCGCCGGCCCGTGGGCCGGCTCGACGCGCGGGGCGACCTCTCCTGGGCTTCCTGTGCCCTACGACACGATCTCGGAGCGTCGGCTCCTACGACCGCGGTTCCAACCGCGGCCCGCGGCCACGTCCGGGGTTTGGCTACCCCCTTCGCGGCCCTCGCCGACGTCCTCCCGGCGCGCGAAGCGCCGGAGCGTCCCTGGGCTTCCCCCTTCAGGGCGTTCCCTCCGCGCCGCCGCGGCCCCTTCCGGGGTCGCTGCCCTCTGGGCGTTGCCGGCCCCCGCGCCGCACCGGGTGGTGCGCGCAGGGACGCGGTCGCCTTCAGGGCCTTGCTCTCGGCGCGGGTCCGTTCGGTCGCCGCCCCTCGCGGGGCGGCCGTCGGGGCCCTCCTGGGGTTCTCCCCTCCAGAGCGTTCTCCCCACACCGTCCTGGCCGGCGCTTTGGGTCGCGCGGCCTCCCCTCCTCCCCCAGGCGCGGGCCGTCGTCACGGCCCGGTGGGGGTCCAGGGTCTTGCGGAACGGGTGGAGCGGCGTGGTCCGCCTCCGGACTGCCGGCTCTCCTGGGGTTCTTCACCTCGTGACCGTCGCGGCGCTCCGTGGACCGGGGCCGGGGGTGGGCTCATGGATTCGCCTTGCAGCGGATGCGCGGCTTGCGCCGCCGTCCCGCTGCGCTGTACCCCCTGGCGCCCGGCCGAGCCCGTGGCCCGGGCCGTGGACCCGGCGCCGCCGTCTGTCGGTGATCGACTGGCTGTCTCGTCCGTTCGTCAGTGCTTGTCTGAATGCGTGCTTGTCGGAATGCGTGCTTGTCGGAATGAGTGCTCGTCTGACGGCGTGCCTGCTCGAGTGCAGGCCCGTCGTGCTGCGCGCAGCGACCGCTTCGGGCGGCCGGTTGCGTGCTGCTGCTGCTGCTGCCTGTGCTGGACCAGGGCTGGGAAAGAGCACGCCTCGACGGCGCCGCTCCCCCGGGTGCAAGCCGTAGGCCAACCCTCTCCACCGGCCTCGGGGAGCCCTCGTCGCCCCGCCGGGCCGGCCGGCGGCCAGGGCTGGCCCCCGCCGACCGCCAGGGCCGTCCCCTCCACAATCGGGCGCGGGGCGCGCTGGGCAACCCGCTGCCCAGCGTCTTCGTGGAATCCCCGGGGACGTTCGCCGCAACTCCGCTGGCCCCAAGACCTTGGCGCATGGGCACCGGTCGAACATCGTCTGGGCAATCCCGTGCCCAAGGGGGGACTCACTCGAACTCGGAGCGCCTGAGCCCGTGCGCCTGCATCTTGTTGTAGAGCGTTCGTCGGCTGATCCCGGCGTGCCGGCTCGCCTCCCCCAGGTGCCCCCGGTGCAGCCGCAGCACCCGCCGCAGGTACTCGCGCTCGACCGCGCGCGCCAGCTGCCCGACCACCGTCTCCAGGGGCTGGTCCACCTCGAAGGCGGGGAGCGCCTCGCGCCGCGCCGGTCCGGCGCGCCGCACCTGCTCCGGCAGGTCCAGCAGGCCCACGTGGGGCCCGGCCGCCAGG
>CAZPOZ010000233.1:0-5403 GCA_964588235.1 uncultured Planctomycetales bacterium | reverse complement strand
CTACGGCGCGGTGTAACTCGTGGTCGTGCTCGAGCACACCGAGGACCTCTTCGCCGGGCTGGAGAACGAGGTCGCCCCGGGCGTGGTCACCTCGATCAAGGTCATCACCGACCGCGCCAGCCGGCGGATCGCGCGCTTCGCCTTCCGCCACGCCGAGGCCTGGGGGCGCCGGCGCGTCACGGCCGTGCACAAGGCCAACATCATGAAGAAGGCCGACGGCCTGTTCCTCGAGTGCTGCCGCCAGGAGTCGGAGGCCTACGCGGGCAAGGTGGCCTTCGACGACGTGCTGGTGGACGCCCTGTGCATGAAGCTGGTGCGCAACCCCGGCGGCTACGACGTGCTGCTGCTGGAGAACCTCTACGGCGACATCGTCAGCGACCTGGCCGCGGGCCTGATCGGCGGGCTGGGCCTGGCGCCTGGGGGCAACTACGGCGAGGGCGGCGCGGTCTTCGAGGCCATCCACGGCTCGGCGCCCGACATCGCCGGCAAGGGCGTGGCCAACCCCATCGCCATGATCCTCTCGGCGGCCATGATGTGCCACCACCTGGGCCGCCCCGACCTCTACCGCCGCATCCGCCGCGGCGTGGCGCACGTGACCCAGCACGTCAAGGCCGCGCTGACGCCCGACCTGGGCGGCCCGGGCACCAGCGCCGGCCTCACCGCCGCGATCGTCGAGGCGGTCCGGGCCCAGCCGGCGTCCTGACGCCCATGTCGCCGCGCACGAAGAACCGCCTCGTCCTGGTGGCCCTGCTGCTCGGGCTGCTCGTCGCCGCCGTGCTGCTGGCGCGCTCGGCGCCGCGCGACGACGCGCCGGCCCTTGCCGAGGCCTTCCGGGCGATGGACGGCGGCGGGTTCCCGGGCCTGCTCCTGGGCACGGCGCTCCACGAGCGCTGGGACCTGCCGGGGATCATGGAAGCGAGCCAGGCCCGGCGCAACACCTACGGCGACTTCGTGCGCGTGGTGAGCAGCGGCGAGGTGGAGCGGATCGAGGGGGCGGGTGAACCCGTGGAGCGGCGCCGCTTCCGCGTGGCCTTCACGCGGCGCGAAGCCGACGTCACGGCCGCGTTCGTGCGCCGCAACGGCCGCTGGGTGCTCCAGGATCTGGTCCTGCCCATGCCCAGCCTGCCGCCGGGGGCGGCGGGCGCCGAGCGCGGCCGCCAGGCGGCGCGGGCCGCCGCCGAGCACGCCGGCCGGCTGGAGTGGGAGACGCTGCTCGACCTCTGCGTGCGCGAGCTGCGCCTCTCGACCACGCTGGACGAGTTCCGCACGGCGATGACGGCCCGTCTGGGGGCCCAGGGCGCCTTCCGCGAGGTCGTGGAGGAGTCGTTCTCGGCCACGGGCGCGGAGGCCCGCTTCGAGGGCCGCATCGAGTTCGACGCCGGCCCCCCCTGCCCGGTGCGGCTCCGGCTGCGCTTCGTCTCGGAGGTCGCGCGCTGGAAGGTCGCCGAGCTGACCCTGCGGCCCTGACCCTCAGGAAGCGGGGTCGGGCCGCAGCACCTCGCGCGTCGTGCCCGCGACCGCGCGCTCCACGAGGTCGGCCCAGGGGATCGGCGCCTCCAGGGCGAGGATCTCCTCCGGGCGGCTGCGGGTCTCGGGGTGCGGCGCGATCAGGAACGAGCAGCAGTCGACGTGGGGTCGGATCGAGATCTCGTAGGTGCCGATGCGCCGGGCGCGCTCGACGATCTCGGTCTTGTCGCTGCCGACGAGCGGCGCGTAGACCGGCAGCGTGGCCACGGCGTGGATCGTGCGCAGGTTCTCCGCGGTCTGGCTCGCCACCTGGCCGAGGCTGTCGCCCGTGACGAAGCCCAGCGCCTTCTCGCGCGCCGCCAGCGCCGCGCCGATGCGCAGCATCGCCCGGCGGTAGACGATCATCCGCACCTTCGCCGGGACGGCGGCCACGATCGCGCGCTGGCACTCCTCGAAGGGCACGACCAGCAGCGGCAGCTCGCCGGCGGCCCAGGCGAGCGTGCGCCCCAGGTCGGCCAGCTTCTCGAGCACCGCCGGCCCCTCCGCGGTGCGGTTCCAGAAGTGCACCGCCGTCACGCGGGCGCCGCGACGCAGCATCGACCAGGCGGCCACCGGCGAGTCGAGCCCGCCCGAGAGGAAGGCCAGCAGCTTGCCGCTGCTGCCGACGGGCAGCCCGCCCGGGCCGGGCCGCGGCTCGGCGGACACGACGGCGCAGCCGTGGAGCACCTCCAGGCGCACGGTGGCGGCCGGGCGGCGCACGTCCACGGGGCGCCCGCTGGCGGCCACGCAGGCCGCACCGACCGTCCGGCACAGGGCCAGCGAGTCCAGCGGGAACGACTTGTCGGCCCGCCGGGCCTCGAGCTTGAAGGCCCCGGGAGGCGACTCCTCCAGCGCGGCCACCGCGGCCCCGGCCAGGGCCTCGGGTTCGGCCACGACCAGGCGCGCCGCGGCGGCGCGCGCGACCCCGGGGATGCGCGTGACGATCGTCAGCGCCCGCGGGAGCAGGGCCGGGTCGTCCACCACGGCCAGGAAGCGACCCCCCAGCGAGTGCACCTTCGCCGGCAGCCCGGCGTGGCGCAGCCCTTCCCGCAGGCGGTCCCCCAGGCGGCGCTCGAATTGCGGGCGGTTGCCTCCCTTGAGCCCGATCTCGGCGAAGTGGGCCACCACGCCGCGCGCGGGCAGGCGCACGCGCCGGGCCAGGGGCACCGGCCCGCCGGCCTCGGGGGCCTCGTTCAAGGAGACGCGGCGCGCCGCTTGCGCAGCATCGTGCGACGCGCCTTCTCCTTGGGGCTGATGCCGTCCTCCTCGGGATCGAGGTCGTCCTCGACGGGGGCGGGGGCCGGCGCGGGGGCCGGCGCGGGCGTCGCCGCCGCCGCGGCCGGGGCCGGGGCGCCGCCCGAGGCGGCGCGCTTGCGCAGCATCTGCCGGCGCGCCTTCTCCTTGGGGCTGATCCCGTCTTCGTCGGGGTCGGGCAGGTCGACGGCGGGGGGGGACGCCGGGGCGGCGGCGGGCGCGGGCGCGGCCGGCGCCGGGGCCGCCGCCCCGCCGCGCTTGGCCAGCATCTGCCGGCGGGCCCGCTCCTTGGCCGAGATCCCGGCCTCGTTGGGATCCAGCGCCGGGGCCGTGGCGGCGGCGGCCGCGCTCGGCGCCGCGGCCGGGGCTCCCGTGGCCGCGGCCGCGCCGCGCTTGGCCAGCATCTGGCGCCGCGCGCGCTCCTTGGGCGTGATCCCGGCCTCGTTGGGATCCAACGCCGCCGCGGCGGCCGGGGCGGCGGCCGCGACGGCCGCGCGCGCCGCGGCCGGCTTGCCGGCGGCCTTCTTGGCGGCTTCCTTGGCGGCCTTCTCCTTCGCCAGGCGGGCGGCGCGGGCCGCCTTGCGCGCGTCGATGCGCGCCCGCACCTCGGCGGCCTCCCGGATCCGGGCCGCCTCGGCGACGGGCGCCAGGCGCGCCAGGAGGGCCTCCTTCTCGCGGCGGATCGCGGTGAGCGTCGCTCGCGCGCCGGGCGCGGAGGGGGGCAGCGCAGCCAGGGCCGCGGCGTAGCGCGCGAGGTCCTCGCGCAGGGCCTCGACGACGAAGCCCGCCAGGCAGGGCACGGAGAGGTAGTTGAGGTCGCGGTACCACCAGGGGAACGCGCCGGCGAGCGGCACGGCCTCCAGGTCGTCGATCACGCCGGCCAGCAGCTGGGCGTGGCGTCGGTCCTCCCGGCGGATCGTCGAGAGCAGGTCCAGCACGTCGGCGTCGGCCGGGACGACGTAGGGCTGCGACTCGAACACGTAGCCCGCCGCGCTGTAGTAGGAGCGCGTGAACAGGTCGTTGAGCGCGTCCAGGTGCACGGCGAGGTCGGGGGCGCTGCTCACGGCTCAGCCTCCCAGGCCCAGCAGGGCGGCCGGCACGGCGCCCCGGGCCCACTCGAGGATCCAGCCCCACCAGAGCCCGAAGACCACCACGGGCCCCACCAGCGCGGCGCACAGCAGGCCGTCGGCCCAGCCCACCCGGGGCGCGGCCGGGGCCGGCGCCTCGTCGTCGGCCAGGTACATCGTGGCGAGGATGCGCGCGTAGTAGTAGAGGCTGATCGCGCCGTTGACGAGCCCCACCACGCCCAGCCAGACGTAGCCCTGCTCGAACACGGCGGTGAAGACCGTGAGCTTGGCCACGAAGCCGAACAGGGGCGGCAGGCCGGTGAGGCTGAAGAGCACGAGGGCGAAGGCCAGCCCCAGGCCCGGGCTGCGCCGCCCGAGCCCGCGGAAGGCGGAGACCTCGCCCCTGCCCAGCTCCCGGATGAGGACGCCGGCGAGCAGGAAGGCCGCCAGGTTCATGAACAGGTAGGCCACGAGGTAGAACAGCACCGCGGCGACGGCGCCCTGCGTCCACACCGAGAGGGCCAGCAGCAGGTAGCCGGCGTGGGCAATGCTCGACCAGGCGAGCAGGCGCTTGATCTCCCGCTGACGGAGCGCGGCCAGGTTGCCCACCGTCATCGTGGCCACCGCTGTCAGGGCCAGGAGCGCCAGGAACGGGCTGCCCTGGGGCCAGAAGGTGGACAGGCGCGCGGCCCCCACCAGCGGCTCGGCGCTCAGGTTGAGCGCCCCCATCACGCGCACGAGCCCGGCGAAGCCGGCGGCCTTGCTGGCCACGGCCAGGAAGCCGCCCACGGCCGCCGGCGCGCCCGCGTACACGTCCGGGGCCCAGAAGTGGAAGGGCACCGCCGAGACCTTGAAGGCGAAGCCGGCCAGCACGAGCGCCGTGGCCACGAGGAAGGCCGGCTGCGCGCCGGCCCCGTTGGCGAGCGCGGCGGAGAGCGCCTCGAGCGAGGTGCCGCCCGAGAGCCCCACGAGCCAGGAGAGCCCGTAGAGCATCAGGCCCGAGGACACCGCGCCGAACAGCACGTACTTCAGGCTGGCCTCGTTGGCCAGCCGGTCGGCGCGCCGCATGCCCACGAGCACGTAGCCCGGGATCGAGATCATCTCGAACGCCAGGTAGAGCGTCACCAGGTCGGCCGCCGAGGAGAGCACCGACATCCCCAGCACCGAGACGAGCACCAGCGTGAGGAACTCGCCCCCGGGCCGGCGCAGCGCCTCGCCGCGGGTGGTCGCCAGCAGCGACACGACGCCCACGCCGCAGCAGAAGACGGTGAACACCTGGGAGAAGCGGTCGGCGCGCAGCACCCCGAGGGCCAGCCGCCCGTCGGTGGGCACCCCGTGGAGCGCCGCGACGGCCGCGAGCACGAGCGCGGCGAGCGCGATCACCAGCGGCACGCCCGGCGCCCGGCCCCGGCCGAGCAGGTCGGCCAGGATCACGGCCAGGACGCCGACGGTCAGCAGCGTGGCGGGCAGCAGGGGGCCGAAGTCCACGGGCTACCTCGGGCCGATCGCCGCGGTGAGGGTCTTGGACAGCCCCTCGATCACGTCGCGGTACACGTCCATCGTCAGCGCCGGGAAC
>CAZPOZ010000232.1:0-5403 GCA_964588235.1 uncultured Planctomycetales bacterium | reverse complement strand
AGGGCGCGGGCTCACGGGGCCCGAGGGAGGCGGCGACCTGCGGCGCGCGCGCCGCCAGGGAGGCACGCAGCGAGCCGGGCCCCGTGCCGCGTCGGGAGAGCGCGGCTGCCGGCGAGCCGGCGGCGTCCGCGATGAGCCGCTCCGCGCGCGCGAGGAGCCGCAGGACGACCTGGGGCGCGAGATCCGCCTCCGTGGCCAGCGCCTCGCGCAGCGGCCTCACCCCGGGCCTCCGCGGGTCCTCCGACCAGCAACGGGCGACGAGGCTGGCCACGCCTGCAGGCTCCACCAGACCCTCCTCGACCGCGAGATCGGCGAAGAGGAGGTCGCGAAGCCCATCTCGATCCAGCATCGGGCTTCTCCTGCGGCGTCCAGGCCCGACCATCCTCCGCGCTCGGCGGGCCCGGTCAACGTCGGCGGCCCCGGCATGCGCACGACGGAGGCCTGGGGAGGCAGATCACCCCTTGTTCGGCGCGCGCTTCACGAACAGGTCGGGCTAGGATCCCGCGTCCCCACCCTGCTCCCGGAGCCGCCCATGACCCTCGACGCCGACGCCGTCCTGCAAGCGCTCCGGGCCGTGCAGGATCCCGACCTCCACCGCGACATCGTCACGCTGGGCTTCGTCAAGGACGTGGTCATCCGCGGCGGGGACGTGGCCTTCAAGGTCGAGCTGACCACGCCGGCCTGCCCGGTGAAGGACCTGCTGCGCAAGCAGTCCCACGACGCGGTGGCGCGCCTGCCGGGGGTCAGCTCCGTCCAGGTGGAGATGACGGCGATGGTCCGCGGACCCCAGGGGGCTCCGGGGGCAGGCCCGCAGGCGGCGGCCCTGCCCGGCGTGCGCAACGTGATCGCCGTGGGCGCCGGCAAGGGCGGCGTGGGCAAGAGCACGCTGGCGGTGAACCTGGCCCTGGGGCTGCTCCAGAGCGGCGCGCGCGTCGGCCTGCTGGACGCCGACGTCTACGGCCCGTCGATCCCCACGATGCTCGGCAGCCACGACCACCCGCGCGTCGTGGGCGAGAACCGCGTCGAGCCCAACGTGGCCCACGGCCTGAAGATGATGTCCGTGGGCCTCGTGCTCGACCCCGAGAAGCCGATGGTCGTCCGCGGGCCGATCGTCCACGGCGTCGTGCGCCAGTTCCTCGCCGACGTGGTCTGGGGCGAGCTCGACTACCTGGTCGTGGACCTGCCGCCCGGCACGGGCGACGTGGCGCTGAGCCTGGCCCAGACGGTCCCCGTGACCGGGGCCGTGGTCGTCAGCACGCCGCAGGACGTCTCGCTGATCGACGTGCAGAAGGCCGTCGGCATGTTCGGCAGCCTCAAGATCCCCATCCTGGGGCTGGTGGAGAACATGTCGTGGTACCTGTGCCCCTCCTGCGGGCACCGCGACGAGATCTTCGGGCATCGGGGCGCGGAGAGCTGGGCGCAGGCGCGCAAGCTGCCCTTCCTGGGCGGCGTGCCCCTGCACCCGAGCGTGCGCCAGGGCGGGGACGCGGGCCTGCCGGCCCTGGCCGACCCGTCGGCGCCGGCCGCCGTGCGCGACGCGCTGCTGCACGTGGCGCGCGAAGTCGCCCGGCAGGTGAGCATCCGCGTGGCCACGGCGCCCCGGCCGCCGCTGATCCAGATCCAGGGGCTCTGAGCCCCGACGGCCCCCCGCCCCCCGCGGGGCGGCGCGCGGCCCGGGGCGCTCCCCGCGCCGCTCTCAGTTCATGCGCACGCCGAACAGGTCCACGTCGGTGGCCTGGAAGCGTTCGCGCTGCTCGGGGCGCAGGTAGGCCTCGGTCTTGCGGCGGAAGGTGACGGCCAGCTCGAGCGCCTTCTCGACGTAGGTCTGCTCGGTGCCCGGGCTCTGCAGCTTGAAGAGGTCGAGGAACACGCGCGCCCGCTGCGGGTCGCCCTCGGGCAGCGCCTCGACCCGCCCGATCTCCTCCAGCAGGACGCGGCCGTCGGGGCGCGTCTCGGCGAGCAGGGCCATCAGCGAGCCCTGGACGTCCTCCAGGTCGCGCCGGAACGACGTCTCCTGGCTCGCGTCCAGCGACAGGTGCTTGGCCAGGGCCCCGAAGGTGGGCTTCTTCTCGAGGATCGGCCGGCCGGCGGCCTCGGCCACCTTGGCCTTGAACTCGGGCTCGCGCTGCACGCGCTCGAGCACGTCGCGCACGCCCTGCTCGAAGGCCGCCGGATCGGCGGCCGTCGCGGCGCCCGGCCCGGGGCCGGCGCTCAGGCGCTGCTCGGCGCCCGCCACGCGCCGCTCGAGGGCCTCGACCTGCTCGCGCAGCCCGGCGACCTCGACCCGGTCGGCGGGCGCGCCCTCGAGGGTCGGGGCGCCGACCGCGCGCTCCACGGGGTCGCGGCTCCCGGCGCCCGGCGCCTCCGCGCTCAGCGCGTCCAACCGGCGCTCGAGGTCGCGGCTGCGGGCGTAGAGCGCGGCGCTCGCGCCGCCGAGCGCGAGGACGGCCGACCAGGCGAGCAGCGTCGTGGGGGCGGGCATGGGGGGCTCCACGGGGACGCCCCGCTGTACCGTCGCCGTCGCGGCGGGTTTCGGGGGCCCGCGCGCCGTCGCGCGGGCCGCGTCGAGGAGGCCGCTCGGACCCGCGGGCCGGTCAGCCCTGGCCGCCGCCGGGCAGCTGGCGCAGCTCGTCCAGCAGCCCGTGGCGGAACTCGATGCCCTCCTCACGCTCGGGGAAGCGCCGCAGCAGGGCCTCCACGAAGACCGCCGCGTCTCCCGCCCTCCCCAGGCCCTTGGCCAGGTCCACGAAGCGGCGCAACGCCCCGGCGGCCTCGCAGGCCGGCTCCTCGAGGTCGTCGCTGCGCTGCCGCAGCCAGTCCACGTGGGCGTCGGCCTCCGCGCGGTTGCCCCGCGTGATCGAGACCTGCGCCTCGTCGGCGCGCACGCAGGCCTCGAAGGCGACGTCCTGGGCCGCCGTCGCCTCCTGACGCAGGGCCTCCAGCGTGGGCAGGCGGGCGCGGCGCGCGCGGTCGCCCAGGTCGGTGAGCTCCAGGAGCGCGAGGGCGACGCGTCGGCGCTCCGCCGGCTGGGCCGGCCCGCCCCAGACCCCCTCGAGCACGGCCAACGCCGCCTCCGGATGGCTCAGGCGCCGCAGGAGGCGCGCCAGGGCCAGCCCGTCGGCGGCCTGGAGCGGCCGGCCCGCGGCCTCGAGGGCGCGTTCCAGGGCCAGGGCGCGACGGTCGCGGTGGAAGAGGACCCGGGCCTGCTCCACGGCCAGCGCGCCGTCGGCATCCGTCGCGCGCGCGGCCAGCAGCCGATCCTCCCGTTCCTGGCGGCCGACGCTGCGGTCCACGAGCGCGAGCAGCTCCTCCGCCCTCAGCACCTGCCCCCAAGCGCCCGGGAGGGGCTGACCCTTGAGGTCGTAGGGCGGGTAGAGGCTGCCGATCTGCCGATGCAGCACGTCGCCCTGGGGGGAGAGCACGAGCAGGCAGGGCAGGGGCAGGTCGGGGTGGCCCTCCATGAAGGCGGCCGCCTCCACGCTGGGCGAGGCGTGGCTGATCTCGAGCAGGGCGGGGAGGCAGGCCCCGGAGAGCGCGCGCAGGATCTCGGGCCGGCTGAGCTCGTTGCGCCAGTGCGTGCCCGGGGGGCAGATCGAGCAGGGCGCGGTGGCCAGGAGCAGGACCGGCAGCCCCGAGTCCCGGCTCGCCTGCCGGGCTTCGGGCCAGGAGCGCAGGGCCGCGGCCGGGGCCAAGGCCGCGCCCCCGGCCGCCGGTCGGGCCCCCGGCCCGAGCCGCAGGAGGGCCAGCGTGCCGCCGGCCCCCGCCAGCAGCGCCGCCACCGGGACCAGGAAGCGCTGCCACCGGCTCATGGAGGCCGACTCCTCGCCAGGTCCGCGCGCCGCGGGACCGCGGGGCCGAGTGTCGGGGCCCCGCGTGCCCCTGGCGTCAGCCGGGGGGAGGGCTGACCGTTGGAGTGGGTCGATGGTCCCGGAACGCAGGTTTCCAGCACCCCTCGGGACGCCGTCGCGTCCCTCTCCCGGGGTCCCGGTACGCTGCGGCCGGTGAAGCACGCCTGGGTCGAGCTCCTGCGCTGCCCTGCCTGCGGGCAGGGGTTCCACGTGGACGCCACGCGGCAGGCCGGCCCCGAGTGGATCGAGGGCTTCGTCGTCTGCCGCGGCTGCCTGGGCACCTGGCCCGTGATCGGCGGCAGCCTGATCCTGCCCGCCGACCTGCGGGCCCACCTGCGCGAGCAGGGCTCGGTCTACCGCCGGCTCCGGCTCGCCGACCCGCGCGTCACGCGCCTGGTGCTGGCGGGCCTGGGCGCCGGGCACGACCTCGTGCCCTTCGCCGAGCTGACCGAGCACTACGGCGACCTGGTCGAGGACCCGTCGGCCTGCCGCGCCCGGGCGCCCGACGACGAGAGCCTGGACGGCCTGCTGCTCGCCGCCGCCGCCTCCCGGCCGCTCGGGCGCGCGCTGGACCTCGGCTGCGGCGTCGGGCGCAGCACCTTCCTGCTGGCGGCCCACGGGGCGCAGGCCCTGGGCGTGGACCGCAGCGCGGCGCGCGTGCGCCGGGCCCGCAACCTGGCCGTGACGGAGGAGGCCTTCTACCTGCCCGCCCCCGACGACCCGCGGCGCGAGGTGGCGCTCGACCTCGGCGCCGCGGCGCGCGCGGCGGTGGACTTCGCCGTGGCCACGCCCTGGCGCCTGCCCTTCGCCGACGGCGCCTTCGACCTCGTGGTGGACCACGGCGGCGACGGGCGGGGCCTCTGGCCCGATCCGGCGGCGGTGCGGGCGGAGCTG
This sequence comes from uncultured Planctomycetales bacterium, assembly GCA_964588235.1. GTDB lineage: Bacteria > Planctomycetota > PLA2 > PLA2 > JAEUHO01 > CAZPOZ01. The sequence continues at coordinate 661 of CAZPOZ010000232.1, read as the reverse complement.
CGTCGCGTGCTGCGCCCGGACGGGCGCTGCCTCTCCCTGGGCCCGAGCCGGGACCTGACGACCGGGGGGGGGCCGGGGGGCGGGTTCGTCCTCACCGGCCGGCCGTGAGCGCCACGCACCCCCCCGAGGCCCGGGCGGCGCACGGCTCCTTCCGGCCGCTGCTGCACGCCTCGATGGGCTTGTTCGCCTTCGCCCTGGGCGTGCTGCCCCGCTGGGGCGCGGTGGCCGCGGCGCTGCTCGCCGTCCTCGGGAACTGGGTCCTCCTGCCGCGGCTCGCCCTCGAGCGCCGGCTGCGGCGGCCGGGGGAGCCCTTCGTCGGCGGGCTGCGGACCTACCCCGTGGCCGTGCTGCTGCTCGTGGCGCTGCTGCCGGCGGCCGAGGCCGCCGCCGCCTGGGCCGTGCTGGCGTTCGGCGACGCCGCCGCGGCGCTGGTGGGGCAGGCCTGGTCCACCCCTGCGCTGCTCGGCCACCCCAAGGCCACCTGGTCGGGCAGCGGCGCGCTCCTCGGGGTCGGCACGCTCTCGTCGTGGGGCGTGGGGCACGCCGTGCAGGCCCTGGGCGCCCGCTGCGCGTGGGTCGAGACCGGCGGCGCGCCGACGCTCGCGGCCGGCGCCGCCGCCGCGCTCGCGGCCACCCTGATCGACCTCGTGCGCGTGCCGCC
>CAZPOZ010000231.1:0-5404 GCA_964588235.1 uncultured Planctomycetales bacterium | reverse complement strand
GTCCCAGGCCCGTCCCCAGCGCCAGCACGAGGAGGCCCAGCCTCGCGGCCCGTCGCCGCCAGCGCACCGGGATCGCGCCCGCCCACCAGGCCAGCGCGCCCGCCAGGGCCACGACCGTGGCCGTGTGGCCCGAGGGCAGCGCGCTCGTGAGCCGGGCGTCGTCGAACTCGAGCTCGGCCTCGCCGCGGTCGAAGGCCGCCCGCAGGGCCACGTAGGGCCGGTCGCGCGGGAAGGCGACCTTGAGGGCGTGCACCGCCGCCGACACCGTCACGAGCACGACCACGAGGAGCGCGGCGAGACGGGCGCCGCGCCAGGCGTCGCGCCCCAGCGCCAGCAGGCCCACGAGCAAGGGCGCCAGCACCCAGCCGTTGCCGAGCTCGATGGCCAGGCGGAAGCCCTCGTGCAGCGGCAGGCGGTGCAGCAGCCCGTGCAGCGCCAGGAAGGCGTCCTGGTCGAGCCGTTCGAGCCAGGGGGGCAGCGGGGTCACCGTGGCCTCCGCGGGCGCGTGAGGTCCTGCGTCACCACGAGCAGCTTGCCGTCGAGCAGGGCGTGCTCGTAGCGCAGCTCGAGGCCGGGCAGGCGCGCCTTCACCTCCGGCCAGCGGCGCGCGGGCAGCACGACCGCCGCCTTCGGCTCGCGGGCCAGGCGCGCGGCCAGGTCCTCGAGGCCGGCGGCCTCGGGGATCACGCGTCCGGCGTGGTAGGCCAGCTGGCCGGGGTAGAGGCCGAGCGCGAAGGAGGCGTGCCCCGTGGCGGCCAGCTCGTTGAGGCGGATCGCCGTGCCGCGCGGGCACAGCCGGGGCTCGAGCGCCGGCGGCAGCGAGGCCGCGGCCGCCAGCGTCGTGAGCGCCAGGCTCGCCGTCGTGGCCACCACCACGGGGCCGAAGGCGGCGCCACGCAGGGCCCCGAGCGCGAGCGAGCCGAGCGCGAGCGCCGCCGACGTGGGCAGGAGCCAGAGCGGGCCGAGCGGCGAGGCCGGGAGCAGGGCCAGCGCGGGCAGCGCGGCCGCGGCGACCAGGCCCACGACGGCCGCCGACGCGGCGAAGCGCCGGCCGGCCGCCGCGGGCGCGCGCTCGAGCGCCCGCGTGGACAGGATCAGCAGCGGCGGCACCTGGGGCGCGAGGTAGAGGAAGAACTTCATGCTCGTGAGCGAGAGCACGAGCAGGCCCGAGACGACGGCGCTCAGCAGCCAGGCGCGGCCGGGCTCGGCCGCGCGCCGCTCGCGCCACGCGGCGGCGAGGCGCGCGGGCCAGCCGAGCGGCGCCCAGGGCAGCGTCAGCGGCAGGAGGCTCCAGGGCAGCACGCAGGGCCCCAGGGCCGCGAGGTAGAACCACGCCGGCGCGCGGTGGTGGGAGGCGTCGGTCAGGCGCTCGAGCACCTCGCCCTCGAGCACGCGACGCAGGAACTCGGGGCCCTGTGCGAGCGCCACGCCCGCCGCCCAGGCGCCCACGAGCGCGACGGCGGTCGCCGCCCCCAGGGCCACGTCGCGGGAGAGCAGCCGGCGCAGGCGCCCGAGCCAGGCCAGGCAGGCGAGCGCCGTGGCCAGCGGGAGCGCGAGCCCGAAGGGCCCCTTCGTCCAGCAGGCCGCCGCGGCCCAGGCGAAGCCGGCCACGGTGGCCCGGCCGCCGTCGCCCGCGAGCAGCCCGCGGTAGAGCGCCGTGGAGGAGGCCGTGATGAAGGCCGCGAAGAGCAGGTCCATGCGCGTCGTGCGCGCCAGCAGCGCCACCAGGGGCACGACGGTGGCCGCCAGGGCGGGGGCCAGCGCCGAGCCCGCCCCGAGGCCCGCGACGCGACGCGCCGCGGCCCAGGTGGCCCACGCCAGGGCCACGGCCGAGGCGGCCGCCACCAGGAAGAAGGTCCAGGGCGCGGTGCTGCCGGTGACGAACGCCAGCGCGCCCACGAGCGCGAACCACAGCGGCGGCTTGTCGGGGTAGGGCTCGCCGTTGAGGCTGAGCACCATCAGCCGCCCGTCCTCGACCACGTGGCGCAGCGCGCTGCCGTGGCGCACCTCGTCGCCCGTCCACAGGTCGCGCACGCCAAGCACCGGGAGCGTGTGGAGCGCGACGGCCAGCGCGAGCGAGAGGCGCGGGTGCGCCAGGCACCAGGCCCAGGTGGAGGCGGCCCAGCGCGCCAGCCGCCCGGAGCGGGCTCGGGGGCCGGGCGCGGCTGCGGTACCGTCCTCGGTCGGGCCTCCCGGGGTGTTCATGCCGCCGAGCCTACCCGCCGCTCCTCAGCCCGCCCCCTCGCGTTCCGGCGAGCGGCTGCACCTCGCCCTGCTCGTGGCGCTGGCGTTGCTGCCGGCCCTCTCCGCGCGCGACCTCTGGCCCCCCGACGAGCCGCGCTACGGGCAGGTGGCGCGCGAGATGCTCGAGCGGGGCACCTGGATCCGTCCCGAGGCGAACGGCGAGCCCTACGCCGAGAAGCCCCCGCTGTTCTTCGCCGCGGTCGCGGCGCTGTCGGCGCCCCTGGGCGGCGTGACCCCGTGGAGCGCGCGGCTCGTGGGAGCGGCGTGCGCCGCGGCGGCCGTCCTGCTCACGGCCCGGCTGGCGCGTCGCTGGTTCGGCGACCCCGGCGTGGGCTCGACGGCGGCGGCCCTGGCCTTCGGCCACCTGCTCGTCGCCTGGAACGCCGGCCGGGCGGGGCTCGACCTGCCGCTCACCGCCGCGGTGCTGCTCACCGTGGAGCGCGCGGGCGCCTGGCTGCGCACGGGCCGGAGCGGGCCGGCGTTCGGGGCGGGGCTCGCCTGGGCCGCCGCCGTGCTGCTCAAGGGCCCGCTGGGGCTGCTGCTGCCCGTGGGCGTCGTCGCCGCCGAGGCGTGGGCGCTGGGCCGCCGCCCGCGTCTCCCCGGGCTGCTGCTGGCGACGGGCACCCTGGGCCTGGTCGCGGGCGGATGGCTGGCCCTGGCGCTCGGCGGGGCGCCGGAGGCCTACCGCGCGCGGCTCCTGGGGCAGATCGCGGGCCGCGTCACGGGTGCGGAGGGCCACCACCTCGGACCGCCGTGGGAGTACCTGCTGGTCTGGCCGGTGATGGCCCTGCCGCTCTCGGCTCCGCTGGCGCTGGGGGCCGCGGTGGCGCTCCGGCCCTGGAGGGCGGCGGGCGAGGCCCGGGCGGGGCTCTCCGCCGCGTTCGTGGCGGGGCCGCTGCTCTTCACGCTGCTCTCGCTCACGGCGACGAAACGCGACCTGTACCTGATCCCGGGCACGCCCTTCGTCGCGGCGGCGGCGGCCTGGGCCCTCGTGCGGGGCGTGGCTCCGCGCTGGCGCGCGTTCGGGCGCCGGCTCTCCACGGGCACGCTGGCCGTGCTGGCGGCGGGCGCGCTGGCCTTCCCCTGGCTCGGGCGGCGCTTCCTGCACCAAGCGTCCTCCGCCGCGGCGGCACCCGTGGATCTCCTCGACCTGTTGGCCCTGGCGCCTGCCGCCGTGCTGCTCGGGCTGGGCGCTTACGGCGTGCACCGCAGCGGGAGCGATGCGGCCTCGGGGGCGCGCCGTGGGGGGACGGCGCTCCTGGCTGCCTTCACCGCGCTCGCGCTGCTCTACCTGCCCCGGCTCGACCGGCTGCTCTCGTTCCGGCCCGTGGCCGAGGCGGCGCTGGCGGCGGCCGGCGACGGCCCGGTCGCCTACGCGGGGTTCCACCAACCGGCGAACCTGCTCTGGGCCCTGCCGCGGGCTCGCGTGGAGCCGGTGGCCGACGCCGCCACGCTGGCCCGGGCGCTGCCCCCGGGGGGGCGGGCCGCCGTGGTGGCCACCGCGGGCTGGTGGGATGCCCTGCGGTCGCAGGCGGCGGCCGATCCGGATCTGGGGGCCCTGTTGGCGCACGTCGAGGAGCGCTGGCGCGACCAGCGCGGGCGCGCCCTCTACGTCGTCCTGGCCCCCCGGCGGCCCTGACGGGCCCGGCCGCCTCCGCGCTCAAGACCCGCGCCACGCGGATCGATCCAGGGAGGAGGCGCCCTCGCGAGGGCCGGCGCCCGGCGTCCGTCCCGAGGCGCCCAGGAGCTCCCATGCAACGGCGCACCTTCGTGCTGGGCACCGGCGCGCTGCTGCTGTGCGGCTGCGCGAGCGAGCCCCGCGCGTGGCAGGACGTGCCCTGGGTGGGGGCCTCGCCGCCACCGGGCCCGCCGCCGCCGCCGCGCTCCACGGGGTCGCCGGAGGCGCTTTCCCCCCGGCCGGTGGCCCCGTCCCCAGCCCTGACCTCGACCCCGACCCCGACCCCGACCCCGATGCCGGGCCCGGCGCCCGCGCCGGTCCGGGCGCCGGCCGCTGCCGCCGTGGCGCGTCCCGCGCTCAGGCTCGTGAGCCGAGCGCAGTGGGGAGCCCAGCCGCTGCGGGCCAACCACGATCCCCTCGGCCCGATCACGCGCCTGACGCTGCATCACACGGACGAGCACCCCGGGATGTGCGGCCGGCCGGACGCCGACGTCGTGCGCGCGATCCAGGCCTACCACCAGGACGGGCGCGGCTGGGCCGACATCGGCTACCACTACCTCGTGGGCCACGACGGCGCGGTCTACGAGGGGCGCAGCCTGGCGGCGCAGGGCGCGCACTCGGGCGGCGAGAACAACCGCAACAACCTCGGGATCAGCGTGATCGGCTGCTTCGGCCGCGCGCTGCCGGCCCCGGCCCAGCTGGCCGCGCTGCGCGCGCTGCTGGCCGACCGGCAGGCGGCGCACGGGCTCGCGCCCGCCGCGCTCCTGGGCCACCGCGACCTCGCCGCCACCGAGTGCCCCGGGTCGGCCCTGTACGCCTGGCTCGAGGACGTCCGCCGCGGCCGGGCGTAGGCAGGAGCGGGGGGGTGTCCTACGTTGCCCTCTGGACGATGGACTGGGGCACGGCGGCGCGCGGGGGAGCCAACGAAGGACACCACCAGGAGCGGGCGGAGTGCCGGGCGCGCGGCCTCGCCGGGGTAGGGTAGGCGCGCCGATGAGCCCCAGGACCGCCGACGCGCCCGACTTCTCGCTCGTCGTGCCCGTCCACGACGAGGAGGGCAACCTGCCCCGACTGTGGGAGGAGATCGCCGCCCTCCTCGCGGCGAGGCCCGAGCGGGCCGAGGTGCTGTTCGTCAACGACGGCAGCCGCGACGGCAGCGGAGCGGTGCTCGACCGGCTGCGGGCCGCCGACCGGCGCATCCGCGTGCTCGACCACGACCGCAACCACGGCCTGACCGCCGCGCTGGACTGCGGGTTCCGTCACGCCCGCGGCGCCGTGATCGGCATGTGCGACGCCGACCTGCAGAACCCGCCCGGCGAGCTCGCCCGGCTGCTCGACGCCCTGCCCGGCCACGACATGGTCATCGGCTGGCGCCGGCACCGCGACGACCCCTGGCTCAAGCGCCTCTCCTCGCGCGTCGCCAACGCCTGGCGCAACCGCCGCACGGGCGAGCAGGTGCACGACACGGGCTGCGGGCTCAAG
>CAZPOZ010000230.1:0-5423 GCA_964588235.1 uncultured Planctomycetales bacterium | reverse complement strand
CCCACAGGCGCCGGCCGCTCACCTCGCTGCGCGGGCAGGCGAAGCCCAGCACGGGCCGCGCCGGGTGCTCCTGAGCGGGGCGGCCCACGGGCCCCTCGATGCCCAGGTACCCCCGCACGGCCTCCACCTCCCCGAAGGGCACGCCGGTCTGCGCCATCCCGAAGGGGCCGGGGTTCATGCCCAGCAGCACCACCCGACGACGCCCGGAGCCCCAGCGCCCGAGGTAGGCCGACGCCGGGCCCCAGGCGTAGACGAGCGGGTTGAGCACGCAGGCGACGGGGGCCCCGAAGCGCAGCGCCCCCACCTCGCGGCTCAGGCGCCGCGCGACCGCGACCAGGTCAGCCGCCATGCGCGGGCGCCCCAGGGCCCTCGGGCGCGGCGCTCGTGCGCAGGAGGCTCACGAAGACCAACCCCAGCGCGAAGAGCGGCAGCACGCTGAGCACCGCCAGGCGCTGGTCGTGCGTGGCGCGGGCCACGGCGCCGAAGACCAGCGGGCCGACGATGGAGCCGGTGCGCCCGCACAGCGCCATGAAGCCGAACATCTCGGCTTCGCGGCCCCGCGGGGCCAGCAGGCCCATCAGCGCGCGCGAGGCCGACTGCACGGCGCCCAGGCCCAGCCCGGCGAGCCCGCCCACGATCCAGAACGCCAGCCGGGTGCGCGCCTGCCAGGCGCCCAGCACGACCAGCACCCACCAGCCCAGGGTCACCAGCACGACGAAGCGCGGCCCGCGGCGGTCGGCCGTGTGCGCCAGGGCCAGCGAGCCGACGAGCGCCGCCACCTGCACCACGGCGAAGAGCGCCAGGGCCTCCTGCGTGCTGAACCCCAGCGTGCCCTCGGCGTAGGTGCTGGCGAACAGGACCACCGTGTCCACCCCGTCCATGTAGAAGAAGTAGCCCAACAGGAACCAGCGCAGCCGGGGCGTGCGCAGGACCTCGCGGAACGCGTGCCAGGTGCCGCGGACGCCGCGCCGGGCGGCCTCGGCCACCGAGAGCCCGCCCCGCACGTCGGGCGGCAGCCGGCGGAACCCCGGCGCGGCCGCCAAGAGCCACTGCAGCGCCAGCGCGGCCCAGACGAGCGGGAGCGGGCCGCCCAGCAGGAGCACGCCGACGGCGACGCCCAGGGCCACGAGCGAGCCCACGTAGCCCACGGCGAAGCCCCACGCGCTCACGCGCCCCTGGTAGCCGGCCGGCGCGATCCGCGGCAGGTACGCGTTGTAGAAGACGATGCCGGCCTCGAAGGCCACCACGGCCAGCACGCCGAGCAGGTAGCCCGGCAGCACGTCCCCGGGCCCGAGGAACGACCACGACAGCACGGCGGCCGCGCCCAGCAGCGTGAACCCCGCCAGCATGCGCTTCCTCACCCCGGCGTGGTCGGCGACGCCGCCCAGGAAGGGGGCCAGCAGCGCCACCGTCAGCATGGCCGTCGAGGCCAGGTAGCCCAGCCAGGCGGTGCCGGCCTGCCCCTCGTTGCCCACGACGGTCACGGCGTAGAAGCGCGTGAACACCACGGGGTAGAGCATGGCGAAGGCGCTGTTGCCGAAGTCGTACAGGCACCAGGCGCGCACCACGCGGCGGTCGTAGGGCGCGGCGTCGGGCTCGGGCACGCGGGGGCCTCCCAGGGGGGCCCGAGCGTACCGCCGCCGCCTCAGCGGCAGGTTCATCCGATCAGAGGCAGGGCCCCTCGGAGGGCGGGACATCTCCCGGGGAACGGCTCACGGATGGCCTCGGAAGGCCGCGCCCCAGCAGCCGGCGCGCTGGGCCGGTAGCGGAAGGCCGATGACGACGACGACGCGCCTCGAGGCCCGCGCAAGGAGGAGGAAGCGGCCTGAGCGCCCGGCTCCAGCGCGCCGAACGCCCCTCGCGTCGCCCCTCGTGGTGGCGTCGCGCCTCAGCGGGGCGCGACCAGCACGAGGTCGGTGAAGGCGCCCGCGCGGCGCACGCTGAGGTAGTACTCGCGGCCCGGACGGCTGGCCGAGAAGGCCAGCAGCAGGTCGGTGACCGACTCCACGGGCCGGCCGTCGATCACCAGCACGACGTCGCCCAGCTGCAGGCCGGCGATGCCGGCCGCCGAGGAGCGGTCCACGCGGCTCACGCGCACGTTCACGCCAGTGTCCTCGAGCTCGAAGCCGAAGTCGGCCGGGCGCAGGGGGTTGACCGTGCTCGGGGGCGGCCGGTAGGGCGCCGGCTCCACGGGGCGCGGCCGGGGCGCGGGCGGCGGGACGGGCTTGGGCGCGGGCGCCGGCCGCGGCTCGGCCGGGGCCGGCGTGAAGGGCAGGGGCGCGACGGGGGCCGAGGGGAGGGCCGGCTCCAGCGACTCCGGCAGCGCGTTGGGGGGCGGGCTGCGCCCGGTCGCGCGGCGCAGGAGCTCGTCCACGGAGTCGGCGCTGATCGCGAAGGCGATGCCGGTGGCGGAGGGCAGCAGCGAGACGTTGATGCCGATCAGCTCGCCGTCCAGGTTGAGCAGCGCCCCGCCCGAGTTCCCCGTGTTGATCGAGGCGTCGGTCTGGATCAGGTTCCTCAGGGCCACGCCCGTCTGCATCTTCGCCGTGCGGCCGAGCGCGCTGACCGCGCCCACGGTGATCGTGTCGCCCAGGCCGTGCGGGTTGCCGATGGCGATGGCCGTCTCGCCCAGCATCAGCTCGCGCGTGCGGCACAGCGACACGTGGCGGAAGCCGCCGGGGCGGGTCACCTTGAGGATGGCCAGGTCGCCCTGGGGATGGTCCACGACCAGCTGCGCGGGCAGCGTGCCCTGGCCCCCGAACAGCTCGACCGAGAAGCGTTGGCCGCCGGAGACCACGTGGGAGTTCGTGACCACGTAGCCGTCGGGATGCACGATCACGCCGGCGCCCATCGAGCGGGACAGGGAGCGGCCGGTGGAGCGCAGGGCGTCCACGGAGACGACCGCAGGCGCGGCGTGCGCCACGGCGTCCACGACCGCGGTGCGGCGCCGCTCCCAGCGCTGCTGGTTGGCCCGCGCCTCGCTGTAGTGGAACGCGCCGACGCCCGCCACCAGGCCCAGGGTGCCGACGGCGACGGTCGGGGGGATGCGCATCGGGCGCCCTCCGGGGCGCGGGGGGAGACGAGAGGCCTCCGTCGGCTAGATCGGTCGGAAGGGGGACGGACCTGACCCCCCGCCCTGACGGAGAGCGAACACGGTGAAGCGCCGCAGCAGCCCGCGGGCGGCGCCGGCGAGGGGCGCGCCCAGCGGGCCGCCGACGAGCGCGTAGGCGTGGCCCACGCGCCCGCCCGGGAGCTCCGTGCGCGCGATCTCCAGCGACGCCCGGCCGTCGGTGGGCCCGCCCGGCGGGCGGGGCAGGCAGTCGTGGTCCTCGAGCAGCCACTGCAGGGCCCTGAGGTGCAGGGCTTCGGGCAGGGGCCCGTCCTCCACGACGAACGAGGTCTCCGCGTCGCCCTCGAGCGCGCGCTCCACGAGGGTCAGCCGCACGACGCGGGCCCCCGGGGGCGGCCAGAGCCAGCGGGGGACGCCCGCAGGCGGGCGACGCTCGGCGGGGGGCGGGGGCAGGGGCGGGTCGGAAGCCACGGGGCCCCGTCCTATCCGTCGGGGGAGGGGCGCGCGAGCGCCCGCCCGGCGACCTCGCCCGTGGCGAAGGCCGCCTGGAAGCTGAAGCCCCCGATCGGGCCGTCCAGATCGAGGACCTCCCCGGCCAGGTGGAGCCCCGGGACGACGCGCGAGGCCATCGTGCCCGGATCGACCTCGTCGAGCGCCACCCCCCCGGCCGTGACCTCCGCGACGTCGAAGCCGCGGGTGCCCGAGACGCGCAGCTCGAGGCGCTTCGTCGTGGTCACCAGCGCGTGCCTGCCCGCCGACGAGACGCCGGCCAGCGGCGCGGCGGGATCGAGGCCTGCGCGCGCGCACAGGGCCCGCCGCAGGCGCTCCGGCAGCGCCTCCGGCAGCCCGCGGGCCAGCGGGGCGCGCGGCGTCTCCCGCGCCGCGGAATCGATCCGGGCGCGCAGCGCCTCCTGCGGGCTCCCCGGCAGCAGGTCCACGAGCAGGCGGGCGGGCCCCCCGTCCGGCGGCAGGGAGAACCAGCGGCTGGCGTCCAGCGCCGCGGGCCCCGACAGGCCCAGGTGCGTGAACAGGAGCGGCCGGCGCCGGACGAAGCGCTCGCGGCCGGCGCCGTCCACGACGCGCACCTCGGCGGGCAGGGCCAGCCCGGTGAGCGCGCGCACCCACGGGTCCTCCACGAGCAGCGGCACGAGCGCGGGCGCCCGCGGCGTGAGCGTGTGCCCGAGGGCCTCCAGCCAGGCGTAGGCGTCGCCCGTGGTCCCGGTGCGCGGGACCGAGCAGCCGCCCGTGGTCACCAGCACGCGGGGCGCGCGTGCCTCGCCGTGGGGGGTGGGCACCCGCAGGCCGTGCGGGCCTCGCTCGAGCCCGAGCGCGGGCGTGCCGGTGCGCACGACGGCGCCGGCCTCCCGCGCGCGGCGCAGCAGCGCTTCGGCCACGTCGCGGGCGCGCCGGGAGGCCGGCCAGACCTTCTCGAGCTCCGGCTCCGTCTCGACGGGCACGCCGAGCGCCTCGAAGGCCGCGGCGAGCGCCTGCGGGGGCAGCAGGCGGAACGCCGTGCGCAGGAAGCGCTCGCCGCGGGGACGGAACCAGCGCGCGGCCTCGGCCGCCGGCAGCGTGGTCGTCAGGTTGCAGGCCCCGCCCCCGCTGGCGAGCACCTTGACGGCCACGCGCGGGTTCTTCTCCAGCACCAGCACCCGCGCGCCCCGGCCGGCGGCGGTGCCCGCAGCCCACAGCCCGGCCGCCCCGGCGCCCAGGATCAGGACGTCGGCGGGCCCGTCCCGACCGGGGTCTGCCGGGCCGTCGGCCCGCAGGGGGTCGGGGCCGGGGGCGGGCGGCGGGCGGCGCACGCCCCCCAGTCAAGCCGCAGGGGGCGCCGCGCCGAAAGGGGAACAGGCCGCGCCCTCCCCGGAGCCCTCGTGTCCAGCCGCGTGAACCCGCCCTGGAAGTCGTTCCTCCTGTTCCTGGTCGTGGGCGGCGTGGCCTGGGCCGGCTACGAGTTCCTCTACGTGCGGCGGCTGCTGGCCGGGAGCGGCCAGGACGGCCTGCTCACGCAGGACCAGCGCGACGGCATCCGCGAGCGCATCCTGGCCCGGTACGCCGACGACGCCTGTTTCGAGAACGTGCGCGGCAACATCAACTGGCGCGTGCGCGACGACTACTACCGGGTCGAGGTGATCGTGGCCGACGGCTGCGAGCAGCGCGCCCGGGGCCTGTGCGAGGAGGTCACCGAGCTGATCGAGCGCGAGTACCATGTGCGCTCCTCGGTCTGGGCCTTCGACTCCGGCGGCCGCCAGGTGGCCAACGCCGTCCGCTGAACGGCAACGCCACCGAGAGGGGCGCTGCGAGGCACGTGCGGCGCGCTGGAGCCGGGCGCTCAGGCCGCTTCCTCCTCCCG
>CAZPOZ010000229.1:0-5423 GCA_964588235.1 uncultured Planctomycetales bacterium | reverse complement strand
CCGGGCCCGGCAGGGGGGCTATGCTCGCGCGCTCGGTCCGCCACCGGAGCCCCCATGGTCCGTCTCCCGCTGCGCATGGCCCTGATCGCCCTCCTGGTCCTCCCGCCCGCGCTGCTTCACGCGGAGGACGCCCCCGCGCCGGCCCCGGCCCCCACGCCCGCACCCGCGGCGACGCCGTCCGCGGAAGACGCCGAGCGCGAGCAGATCAAGCGGCTCGTGGACGGCCTGCGCGACGAGGCCAGCCGCATCCGCGGCCTGCCCTGGAAGGCCTACGTGCCGGCCGACCTCGTGACCCGCGAGCAGATGCGCGCCGACTTCGTCTCCGAGCTCGACAAGGAGTACCCCCCGGCCAAGCGCGCCCGCGACCTCGCCATCCTGCGCCGCCTGGGCATGCTCGGCCCCGAGGAGGACCACGTCGCCCTGCTGCTGGACGTCATGCAGGCGGCCGTGGGCGGCTACTACGACCCCCAGAAGAAGCACCTGCGCATCGTGCAGGGCTTCGCCGGCGAGGCCCAGCGGCCCGTGATCCTGCACGAGCTGATCCACGCGCTGGAGGACCAGCACGTGGACCTGATGGCAAGGACCAAGCCCTTCGAGGACGACAGCGACCGGCTGTTCGCCGAGAAGTGCATCTCGGAGGGCTCGGCCGAGCACGCGCGGCTCCTGTACGAGCGCGCCCACCCCGACGTCGCCGCCGCCTACGCCCAGGCCCAGAACGACCCCAAGATGGCCGGGGCGCAGCTCAAGGCGATGCAGAAGGCGCCGGCCTTCCTGTTCCTGGCCACGCTGATGCACTACCAGAACGGGCCCGCCTTCGTGGGCCGGGCCATGCACGGCGGCAGCTACCCGGAGCGCATGGCGGCGCTCTACGCCGACCCGCCGGTGTCCCAGGAGCAGATCCTGCACCCGAACCGCTGGTTCACGGCCACGCGCGACTACCCCCAGGCCGTGGTCTGGGGCGGCGACCTGGCGGCGACGGCCGGCGAAGGCTGGTCGCTGCTGCACCAGGTGCCCGCAGGCGAGCTCGACCTCTCCCTGATGCTCGACTTCTTCCTCGGGCCCACGAAGGGCAAGATGAACTTCCTCAACCCGGGGAACATGCCCTTCGCCGGCGCCCGCAAGGCGGCCGCCGGCTGGGACGCGGGGCAGACGGCCTACCTCACGAAGGAGGGCCTGCCCCTGGGGGTGGTGGACGTCTGGGCCTTCGACACGCCGGCCGACGCCTGGGAGGCCGCCGAGCTGCTGGCCAAGGCCGCCGAGAAGGCCGCCGGCGGCGCCTGGTCGGGCGGCGGCGGGTGGGTCAAGGAGCAGGCGGCCGCGGGCGGCGGGCTCAAGGCCACGCTCGAGTACGGCAACCAGCACGGACTCTCGCGTCTGAGGGTGGACGGCACGCGGGTGTTCCGCGTGGACGGCGTTCCGCAGAAGGTGCTCGACCGGCTGTTCCCCGTCGTGCTCCAGACGGCCTTCGTGCGCGACGCCCGCGACACCTGGCAGCCCGGGGCGGACGCCGAGCGGCTGGCGGCAGCGACCTTCAAGGACGAGGCCCGCGGCCTGGGGGCCAGCGCGCCCTCGACGGCCTGGACCGCCGAGAAGGGCGGGTCCAACGCGAGCGCCTTCGTGACCTACACCCGGGCCGAGGGCGGGGTGACGGTGATGCTGCTGGCCATCGACCAGGCCCTGCCGCCCGAGATGGTGCTGACGTCGGCCGGGGCCGCGCTGAAGAGGGAGTACCCGTCCTTCGAGGGCAAGACGGCGGGCGAGGCGCAGATCGGCGACGGGCTGGGCACGCGCGCGGTGCTGGGCCCCACGGCGGACGGCAAGCGCTTCGGCGAGATCGTGCTGGCCCTCTCGGGCGGACGTCTGCTGGTGGCGCGCATCGACGCCGCCTCCAAGGAGGCCCTGGACGGGGCGCGCGGCGAGGTCGAGGCGCTGCTGGGCAGCGTCGTCGCGCTCGAGCGCTGAGACCCGACGTCCCTCGGGCGGACGGCGGCCCCTGCGGTGGGCGGGGCCGAGCTACGGTCGCAGCTCGACCAGGCGCCGCACGCGGGCCACGGCCGAGGCGGGCACCAGGGTGCGCGGGTGATGCGGCCAGACGCCCAGGCTCGCCGCGGCCGAGAGCCAGGCCGCGCGGGCCGCGGCGTCGCCGCCCGGATGGTGGTCGGCGTCCAGGAGGTGCACGCCCTCGGCGTCCACCGTGTCGCAGCGGCCCACCCAGACGCCGCCGTCGAGCAGCTCGACCACCACGGTGATCCCGTGCAGCGCGCCCCGGTCGTGGTGGAACGTGCCCACCGGGCCCCCGGTCAGCCCGTGGCCTGGGCGCCGAGCTTCTCGTAGGCGCTGACCAGCTCGTAGGCCACCGTCTGCGCGTCCCGCCCCTCGATCGCGTGCCGCGGGAGGAAGTGCACCAGGCGCTGGTCTTGGAACAGGGCCACGGAGGGGCTGCTGGGCGGGATCGCACCGAAGTACGAGCGGGCGCGCGTGGTGGCCTCCACGTCCTGGCCCGCGAAGACCGTGCCCGCGTGCTGCGGGCGGCCGGCGTGCTGGAGCGAGAGCTTCACGCCCGGTCGGGCCATGCCCGCGGCGCAGCCGCAGACGCTGTTCACCACGAGCAGCTTGGAGCCGGGGCGCTGCATGAAGGCGTCCACGTCGGCGGCGGTGAGCAGCTCCTCGACGCCGGCGGAGCTGAGGTCGCGACGCATGGGCTCGACGAGGCGGGGGTCGTAGGGCATGGGGGGCTCCGCAGGAAGGGGGAGCGAGGATACCCGGCGTCCGGGGCCCCCAGCGCCTCGGCGTCGTGCGGTCCCGCCTCGAGTCTGCGCCTCGAAACACTAGTCGTGACGAAGGGCCTGGGGGACGGGCAGCCGGGCCGCCCGGCGCGCGGGCCCCCAGGCGGCGGCGACCGCGAGCAGCGTGGCGGCCGCCACGCTGCCGCCCAGGAGCAACGGGTCGGTCCCCGCGGGGAGCTCGTGGCCGTGGACCGCGGCGATCACGCGCTGGAGCAGCGCGCCCAGGGCGGCGCCGGCCAGCGCGCCGGGCACGGCCCCCAGCAGGCCCAGGGCCACCGCCTGGACGGTGACGCTGCGCCGCACCTGGGCCCGGGTCATGCCCACGGCGCGCAGCAGGCCCAGGGTGCGGGTCTGGTCCACGACGGAGGTGGCCAGGGTGTTGGTCACCCCGACCGCCGCGACGGCGAACACCAGCACGAGCGCCACCCACAGCAGTCCCATCAGCCCCCCCACCATGCCGTCCACGGCCGCGCGCAGGTCGGCGGTGCTCTGCAGGAGCAGCCCCTCCTCGTCGCACAGGCGCCGCAGGGCCCCGCCGAGCGCGTCCCCGCCTCCCGGGACCGCCGCGACCATCAGGGCGTGGGGCGGCCCCTCGCCGAGCGCGGCCTCCGCGGCGCTCCACGACAGGTAGGCGGCGTGCCCCCCCAGCGTGTACTCCGTCACGATCGCGGCCACCCGGAAGGCCCGCGGGCCCGTCGGCGTGGCCAGCTCCACGGGGTCGCCCGGACGCTTGTGAAGCCTGCGCGCCAGGACGGAGCCGAGCAGGATCTCGTCGTCGGCCAGCGCGAGCAGCGGCCCGGGCCGCAGCGCCTCGCGCACCGGCACGCCGAGCGGCCGGCCCGGCTCGAAGGTGCGCGCCAGCACGAGCAGCCGCTCCCCCCCGCTGCGGGCCGGGAGGAAGCGGATGCGGTTCACGTGCCGGACGCCGGGCAGGCCGGCCACGCGCCCGGCCAGCTCCCGGGGGACGGGGGCCGCCTGCATCGTGCCGGCCTCGGGCATCGCCGCGCGCACGAAGAAGTCCTCGTGGAGCGCGCGCTCCGACCAGCCGTGCACGTCCTCCACGGCCGCCACGAGCCGCCCCCCCATGCCCACGCCGCCCATCACGGCCACGAACACCACCGTGGCCGTGAGCGTGGCGCTCCCGGGCCGGCGCGCCACCTGCGCCAGCCCCAGCCAGCCGGCCGGCCCCGCCCAGCGGCCGCCCACGGCGACCAGCAGGCGCTCGAGCCCCGGCAGCAGCCAGGGGAACGAGAGGGCCGCGCCCAGCATGGCCGCGGCCACCCCGGGGGCCACCAACGCCTGCGGGGCCCAGCCGCTCGCCAGGCCCACGCCGACGACCCCCGAGGCGGCCAGCAGCGCCAGCCCGACCCACGGGCCGAGCCGCCTGGGCTCGCTGCGGCCCAGGTCGGGCAGGCCCTGCAGGTCGAGGAGCACGTCACGCCGCTGCGCGCGCCGTACGGGCCCGATCGCGGCGGCCAGCGTGCTCAGGGGCCCGAGCAGCAGCGCGAGCGCGACCGGCAGCGCGCCCACCTCGAGCGGCGGCAGCGTCGTGCCCAGCAGGCGCTCGAGCCCCACGGACACGCCCTGGGCGGCGGGCAGCCCCAGCGCCAACCCCAGCGCCGCGCCCACCAGGCCCAGCGTCAGCGCCTCGGCCACGAGCCCCCGCGCCACCTGCCCACGCGTGGCGCCCAGGGCGCGCAGCTCGGCCAGCGCGCGCCGCCGGGCCACCAGGCCCAGGGCGAAGGCGTTGCCCGCGACGAACACCGCGGCCACGAGCGCCATCAGGCTCACGGCCGAGAGGCCGGCGTCGGCCGCCGCCAGGGTGCCTTCGGCGAGCGCGCCCCGCGCCCAGGGCCGGCTCACCGTGAGGCCCACGGGCAGGCTCGCGCGCAGGCGCTCGGCGACGGCCTCCGGGTCGGCCCCCGGCACGAGGGCCACCTGGATCGCGCTGGCCGCTCCCGGCCGGCCGAAGAGCCGCTGCGCCGTCGCCAGCGGCATGAGCCCGGGCACGGCGCCCGCCGAGGTGAGCCGCGTCGGGGCGAGCAACCCGGCGACGGGCAGCTCGACGCGGCCCGACGCGGTCACCAGGCTCACGCGGGCGCCCGGCGAGAGCCCGCGCTCCCGCGCGAAGGCGGCTGGCAGCAGCAGTGCGTCCTGCTCCCCGAGCGGTCGGCCCTCCACGAGGGCGGGCTCGCGCAGCGCCGCGTCGGCCCCCGGCAGCACGCCCAGGACGTGCAGCGTGGTCCGCGGCCCGGGCGCCACGAGCGCGGCGGCCCCCTGGAGCACGGGCAGGGCCACTCGCACGCCCGGCGTGGCCGCGACCGCCGCGGCCAGGCCGGCGTCCACGCTGCCGGCGCCCTCCGCGGTCACCTCGAGGTCGGCTCCGCCGGCGAGCGCGGCGTAGAGGCGCCGGTAGGCCTGCTGCGCGTCGCCGCTGGCGGCCTGGAGGGCGACGAAGGCCGCCACGCCCAGGGTCACGCCCGCCAACGCCAGGAGGTGGCGCAGGGGGAAGCATCGCGCCTCGCGCCAGGCGTGGAGGAAGACCGGGTTCAAGGCCGACGCCCCCCAGGTCGGCGACACCAAGCACGTGCGGCGCGCTGGAGCCGGGCGCTCAGGCCGCTTCCTCCTCCTTGCGCA
>CAZPOZ010000228.1:0-5470 GCA_964588235.1 uncultured Planctomycetales bacterium | reverse complement strand
GTGCCTGGCGCAGGTGCTGGGCGGAGCGTTCGTAGGCGACCCGCGCCCGCTCGCGGGAGAGGCCCGAGCCTTCCGCCAGGCGCTCGGCCTCCGCGAGCCAGCCTTCGACGGGGGCGAAGCGGCGCAGGTTCACGCTCAGGCGGGCGGCCGCGAGCAGCGCGTCCAGGCGGGCCGCCCCGGACAGCGCGCCCTCCGTGGCCAGCGCGCGCTCCGCCAGCGCCAGCTGCTCGCGGGCGCGTCCGGCCGACGCCAGGTGGGCGAGCGCCCGCTCCACCAGCGGACGGGCGGCCTCGGGCTCCGCGCCCAGCAGGCGGTGGCGCGCCACGCGCACGAGCGCCTCGCCCTCGGGGCGACCCTCCGGGGCGCCGGCCGACAGCGTCCGCGCGAGCCGGTCGTGCAGCGCGGCCCGCAGCCCCGCGGGCAGCGCTCCGACCACCGCCTCGTGCAGCAGCGTGTGGTCGAACCGGCAGCGCCGCGGGCCGCTGCGCACCAGGCCGTGCCGGCGCTCGAGCCGCCCCAGCGTCTCCAGCACCTCGATGCGCTCCTGCCCCAAGGTCCGTGCGAGCAGGTCCGGCTCGAACTCCAGCCCCTCCACCGCGGCCAGGTCGAGCAGCGCGCGCTCGGCCTCGTCGAGCGGGGCCAGGCGGGCCAGGACGAGGTCGAGCAGCGCCCGCGGCGGCTCGGCGGCCTCCAGGTGGGGTCCCGGACGCAGGCCCCCGTCCGTGCCCCGGACCAGCCGGCCCTCGCGCAGCAGGTGCTGCACGGTCTCGAGCACGAAGAGCGGGATGCCGTCGAGCCGCTCGCCCAGGAGCCGGGCGAGGCGACGGCCGAGCGCGGGGTCGCGCACGGCCGCCCCCAGGAGCGCGGCGACCTGCTCCTCCGGGAGGCGCGGGAGCGGCAGGTGCAGGAATCCCGGCGCGGCAGCGAGCGCGGCGCGCGTGTCCGCGTCCAGGCCCGGACGGGCCGTCACGACCAGCAGGAGGGGGTGCTCGGCGGTGGCGCGCGCCAGGAGGCCCACGGTGCGGCGCTCCTCGGGGTCGGCGGCGTGCAGGTCCTCCACGATCCACACCAGCGGGGCCTCGGCGCTCAGCCGCCGGGCCAGGCGCGAGAGGAGCGCCGAGGCGGACGCGGGCTCGAGCGGCTCGACGCCGGACGGGGGCGGTCGCCGCGTGAGGTGCGCGGCCAAGGCCTGCGCCACGGGCGGCGCCAGCCCGAGGCGCTGCGCCAGGGCGTCGGGCAGGCCTCCCGGGCCCAGGTGCTCGACCAGGGCCTCCGCGAGGCCGTCCTCGGCGCCGCGCGCGCCCGACGCCGAGCGCAGCAGCGTGGTCGGCCGCCCCGCCTCCCCGGCCAGCCGCCCCGCCAGCTCGCTCACCAGGCGGGTCTTCCCGGCCCCCGCCTCGCCCTCCACGAGCACGACGCCGCCCTGCCCGAGCCGGGCGGCCTCCGCCTCGCGGAGGAGGAGCGCGAGCTCGGCGTCGCGGCCCACCAACGGGACCGCGGCCCGCGCCGCGCGCGGCGGCGCCGGGGGGCGTGCGCGCGCGGCCTGCCCCGTCCACCAGGCCCCCGACTCGCCTTCCTCCAGGGCCTGCGCCAGGGCCCGGGCGGAGACGAAGCGCTCGTCGGGCGCCTTGGCCAGCAGCCGCAGCACCAGGGCCTCGAGGAAGGCCGAGACGGAGGGCCTGCACGCCGTCAGCGGCGGGGGCGCCTCCTCCGCGTGGGCCCGGAGCAGCGCCACGGGGTCGTGCGCGTCGAAGGGGGGCCGCCCGGCGAGCAGCTCGTACAGCACGACGCCCAGGGAGTAGAGGTCGGAGGCCGGCCCCACCTCGGACCCTGCCCACTGCTCCGGCGAGGCGTAGGCCGGCGAGCCCACGAACAGCCCCTCCTGCGTCAGCGCGGCGGCGCTGCCCGAGACCTTGGCCACCCCCAGGTCCATCACCTTCACGCGCCCCTCCCCGGTGAGGATCAGGTTCTCGGGCTTGAGGTCGCGGTGCACGATCCCGCGGGCGTGCAGCGCGCTGAGCCCCGCCGCCGCCTGCCGGCCCACCTCCCGGACCAGGGCCTCGGGGAGCGGCCCCTGCGCCTCGAGCAGCGCGCGCAGCGTGCGGCCCTGCACGCGCTCCAGGACCAGGTAGAGCAGCGGCGCGCCGGCCACCTCCGCCTCGCCCACGTCCAACGTGCGTACGACGTTGGGGTCGGCGAGCTCGAGGCCCAGCTGCGCCTCGCGCACGAAGCGCTGGCGCGAGGCCGGGTCGAGCAGCAGGTGCGGCAGGATCACCTTCACCGCCAGGGGCGGTCGGGGCTCGGGACCCTGCGCCTCGTGCACCACGCCCATCCCGCCGCGCCCCAGCTCGCGACCCAGGGTGTAGGGGCCCAGGCGCGTGCCGGGGGCGAGGCTCAGCCGGGCCCCGGCCCCGGTCGGGGCCCGCGCCGGGGCGGGGAGCAGCGCGTCGGTGTCGGCCGCCGGCCGGGCCAGCAGCTGCAGCGCCTCCTCCACCAGCGCGGCCTCGCCCGGCGCGGCCTGCTCGAGCCAGGCGCGGCGCCCGGCCTCGGGCTGGCCGGCAGCCCCGTGCACCAGCGCGCGCAGCCGTCGGTAGCGGGCCGGGTCCATCTCGGCCGGATGCTACCCAGGCGGCGCCCCTGCGCTCCGGCCCGCGCGCTCCACCGGGTCAGCCGCAAAGGCTTCCGGCGAGGACCTCCTTGGCCATGCGCCAGTCCAGCTCCACCGTGCGCGTGGAGACCCCCAGGAGCGTGGCGACCTGCCCCGTGGAGAGGCCTCCCAGCAGCTTCAGCTCGGCGATGCGCGCCTGGCGCGCGTCCAGCGCCTCGAGCCGTTCGAAGGCCTCGCCCAGCGCCGCGGCCGACGCGGGCGCCTCGCCGTCGTCGGCGGCCAGGCCCGCCAGCGTGAGGCGCGCCCCGCGCGCCGGCCCCCCGCGCTTGGCCGCCGCGCGGTCGCGGGCGTGGTTCACCAGCACCTGGCGCATGGCGCGGGCGGCCACCGCCAGCGCGTGGGCGCTGTCGCGCCAGCGGTCCTCGCTCCCGGCGCCCGCGAGCTTGAGCCAGGCCTCGTGCACCAGCGCCGTCGGTCCCAGGGTGTGGCTGGCCCGCTGCCGGCGGAACAGGCGGCCCGCGATGCGCCGCAGGTCGTCGTAGAGCAGAGCGTAGAGCGCCTCGCCCGCCGCCGCGTCGCCCGCCTGCAGGCGCAGCAGCAGCCGGGTGGCGTCCCCGGAGGAGGAGGCGGCGTCCGGGCCGGGCGGCATGGCTCCGAGCCTACCCCGGGCGCCCCTCAGGATCCGGGGAAGGCCGCCTGACGGCACTCCGGGCAGATGCCGTGGGTCAACGCCACGACGTCGGCCGGGAGGCTGCGCAGCGTCTCGGGCAGGGGCAGCCACAGCCCCGCGCGGTTGCGCAGGCGCCCGCACCAGGCGCAGCAGGCGACCAGCCCGCCGGCCGGGGCCAGCGAGGCCAGCGGCCAGCGGCCGGCGGCGATCTCGTCGCTGAGCAGGCGCGCGACGGCGCCGCGCAGCGCGGCCTCGCTGCGCTCCGTGCGCCGCCGCAGGTCGGCCAGCATCTCCGCCTCCAGCGGCGTCGGCTGCGCGAACTCGGGGAACTCCAGCGCGAAATGCTCGACCTCGACCAGCCGCGCCAGGGCCCCGGCGGCGGCCAGCCGGAACGCGCGCCGCGCCTCCTCGGCGTGTCCACCGGCCCGCTGCAGGGCCTCGCCCACGCGCTGCCCGGCGCGCAGGGCGAACCCGGGGCCGAGCGCGCGCCCGGCCGGGCTCTCCAGGCGCGCGAGCCAGCGCGCGGCCGAGGCCGGCAGGCGCGGGTGGGCCAGGGCCGCCTCGAGCACCAGGCCCACGGTCTCGAGGTCCACCAGGCGGTCGTCCTCGGGGGCGTCCAGCGCGAGGCCGCGCTCGACCTCCGCCAGGGCCTCCTGCGGGCGCCCCCGGGCGGCCTCGACCTGCGCGCGGACGTGGTGCAGCTCGCGCGGCGACCACGACGGCTCCGCCAGCTCCGTGCCCAGCCGCGCCGTCTCCCCGATCAGCGCCAAGGCCTCGAGGAAGCGCCCCTGGCCGAGGGCGAGCGCGGCGGCCACGCCCAGGACGCCGTAGGTCAGCCGGGGCTGCTGGGCGGCGGGCATGCGGGGCAGGTCGGCCTCGAGCCGCCGGACCAGCGACTCCAGGCGCGGCCAGTCCTCCAGGCACTTCAGCACGTAGGCTTCCACCAGCCGGCCGTAGAACGCGCCCGTCAGGTCGCCGTTGGCGGCGCAGGCCTCGCTGCCCCGGCGCGCCAGGATGAGCGCCTCCAGGTCGCGGCGCACCTGCAGGCACAGCCGCGCGAAGTTGTTGTAGGCCGACGCTTCCAACCCCGGCCAGCGTCCGCGGGCCGCGCGCAGCGCGCCGAGGTAGCGGCGCTCGCAGGAGGCCGCGTCGCCGCGGACCAGGTCCCACTGGCCCAGGACCAGGCTGGCGACGTGCCGCAGCTCCTCGTCGGCCGCCGACGTCTCGGTGCGCCGCATGAGGGCCTCGAGCGACATGCCGCCGCCCGCGTCGAGCAGGTGGCGGATGCGGCGGCAGTCGTCCGCGTCCCCGGGCTCGAAGCCGTCCGCGAGCGCGCGGTAGACGGCCGCCGCGGCCGCCCGCCCGGCCTCCGGGCCCTCGAGGGCTGCGTCGGCGCGGCGCAGGAGCGCGACCCGCCCGGCCGCCTCGAGCGCCTGGACGGCCTGGACCCAGGCCGCATCCCCGGCCCGGGCCTGGGCCCACAGGCCGTCGGTTCCAGGGGCGGCGTGCTCCACCTTCATCCCTCCGCTATCGGCCGGCGGCCCCGGGGGGCTGAGCGCCCGCCCGCGCCGGGCTGCCCCGGCCATCGTCGCGCGGCTATCCTGCGCCCGCGGCGGCGTGGCAGGGCCCGCGCCGCGACCCGGAGGGTTCCCATGCGCTGGCGCGGCGGCGGCACCGAGAGCAGGAACGTCGAGGACCGGCGCGCGCTGGGTCCCAAGGTGGCGGCGGGGGGGCTCGGGGCGGTGCTGATCGCCGCCCTCGTGACCCTGCTCTCGGGGGGCGACCTGGGCAGCATCCTCTCCCAGCTGGGCGGGGCCGGCGGCGCAGGGGGGGCGGCCGCCCCCTTCGAGCCCACCGCCGAGGAGCAGGCGCAGGCCGAACTGGTCCGCAAGGTGCTCGGCAGCACCGAGCAGGTCTGGGGACAGCTGTTCCAGCGCGCGGGCAAGCGCTACCCGCCCACCACGCTGGTGATGTTCCGGCAGGGCGTCCAGACCGGCTGCGGCTCGGCCTCCTCCGCCGTGGGGCCCTTCTACTGCCCGGGCGACGGCAAGGTCTACATCGACCTCTCCTTCTTCACCGAGCTGGCGCGGCGCTTCAAGGCCCCGGGCGACTTCGCGCAGGCCTACGTGGTCGCGCACGAGGTCGGGCACCACGTCCAGAACGTGCTGGGCGTCTCGGAGCGGGTGCGCGCG
>CAZPOZ010000227.1:0-5486 GCA_964588235.1 uncultured Planctomycetales bacterium | reverse complement strand
GGCCGCGCCCTACGATCCGTGGATGCGCTGGCTGAGGCGACGGGCCCATCGGTACCTCGTGGACCAGGCCCTGGGCGCCCGGGCCGACGAGGAGTTCCGAGCCCTGCTGGCCGCGCCGCGGATCGACGACGCGCTGCTCGGGCGCCATGCGCCGCGCTTGCTCGACCTCGTGGCCGAGACCGCCGCGCGGCACCTCGCGCCGGACGCCGAGCTCGCCGACGAGGTCGCCGCCGAGGTCCTGCGCCGCCTGTACGAGGCGGGCCCGCAGGCCTTGCCGGTCCCCGCCTGGCAGCACCTGGGCAACGAGATCCGCGACCGCGCGCGCACCCTCGGGCGGCGCCAGCAGGCGCGCCTCCCCGGGGCCGAGGCCACCGCGCGCGAAGCGGAGCCCGATCCGGCGGCGGCCGCGGAGGCGGACGGCCAGCGGCAGGCGCTGCTGTCACGCCTGCGCGCGCTCCGGCCCTTGCTCTCCGGCGAAGACTGGGCGCTGCTGCGCCTGCTCGCCTACGTGGAGGACGGACCTGCCTTGGCCCAGCTGCTCGGCACGACCCCCTTGACCGCGCGCAAACGCAAGCAGCGCCTGCTCGAGCGCCTGCGACGCCGCCTCCGGCCCCCGGCCGCCGGCGGCCCGGAGGCGCGCGAGGCCGGAGCCCCCTCGTGAGCGCCCCGCCCCCGACGCCCGAGCCCCGCCCCCGCACCGCCGGGTTCGAGCCTGCGCTGGAGGCCGCGCTCCAGGGGATCGAGCGGCGCGACCGCCAGGCGCTCGAGCGCCTCCGCGCCCGGCGCCGGCGCGCCCGCGGGCTCGCGCTCGGCGCGCTGCTGGCGGTGGGGGCCCTGGCCGTGGCGCTGCTCCTCTCCCGCGACGCCGGGGAACGCCCGGGCCCGCCGGCCGCCCCGTCCGGCGCCGACGCGGCGCTCCTCTCCCGCGCGCTCGCGGAGCTGGGGCAGGGACGCTTCGAGGCGGCCCTCGCCACGGTGGAGCCGCTCGCGCGCGAGCGGCCCACGCGGCCGGCGCTGCTGGTCTCCGGGCAGGCCCTGCTGGGCCTGGGCCGGCGCCACGAGGCGGCGCCCGTGCTGGCCCGCGCGCGCTCGCTGCCCGCGGCCCCCTGGCCCGAGGGCGGCCTCTGCGAGGACTGGTACGTGGCCAGCCACGTCGCCCAGGCCCTGCTGGGGCCCGACGCGACCGGCCTGGAGGAGCAGGAGCTGATCCGGCTGCTCGAGACCGACCTCGAGGGGCCCGGGGAGGACCGCGCGCGCCACCGGGCCCTGCTGTGGAGCGGGCTCGCCGTGCAGCGGGCCCTGGCTCGCGGCGACGTGCCCGGTGGCGAGGAGGCGCTGCGCCGGGCCGAGGCCGAGAACGGACGGCACCGCCGCGCGCGCGCCGAGGCCGGCCTGCCCGAGGCCGACGTGCACTACGTGCTCCATGCGCGCTTCGCCTTCGCCGCGATCGTGCGCGCCGACGCGCAGGCCGGGCGCGAGGCCGCTCGCCAGGCCCGGGCGGCCAAGGAGGCCAGCGTGCCCGCGCTCGCGCTCCCGCCCCGGGCCGCAGCCACGGCCCGCGGCGACGCCCTCGAGTGGACCGCCCGTGCCGAGCTCCTCGCCGCCCGGCGCGGGGACCCGGCCGACCTCTCCGCGGCCGAGAGCGACCTGCGGGCGGCGCTCGCCCTGAGGGAGCAGGGAGGCAACCCCGAGGGGCTGGCGTCCTGCCGCGCGCATCTCGCCCTGCTGGGGCTGCTGCGCGGGAGCCCCGCCCAGGCGCTCGTGGAGGCCGACGCGGCCCTGGCCGCAGCGCGGGCGAGCGGGGGGGGCGACGCGCAGGGCTCGGCCCTGCTGCTCCGGGCCCAGGCCCTGCTCGCGCTCGAGCGGGCGGGCGAGGCGCGGCGCGCGCGCGAGGAGCTGCGCGCCCTGGGGGAGGGCCCCCCCGACCGCACGCGCGCCCTGGCGCTGGCCGCGCTCGAGCTGGCGCTCGACCCCGGCGCCGCGTCCGCGCGCTCACGGCTCGAGCAGGGCCGCGCCTCGCCCCTGGCCGACGAGCGCCGCCTGGCCGCCCGCACGCTGGAGGCGTTGGCGGAGGGGCGGCCCTGGGCCCTGGGCGGCAGCGACCTGCTGCCCCCGGCCCCCTGAGCCGGCGGGACCTACGGGGGCGGGGCCGGCGGCTCCGTCCGCACCCAGCGAGCCGCCCGGCGCAGCCCGTCGCAGAGCAGGCGCCCCTCCCGGCGCAGGGCGAGCAGCACCCGGCGCAGGCGCTCGGGGGGCGCGTCGGCGAAGCGCGCGCGCAGGTCGCCGAAGGCGAACGCGTCGGGCAGGCCCGAGAGCGCGGCCTCGCGGATGCGCGCGTCCAGCCCGCCGTCGGCCGTCGGCGTGGCGAACAGCGGCAGCGAGCCCTCGGCCAGGTCCACCGCGGGCTGGGCCCGGTGCCCGCCCACCGCCGCGAACCAGCGCTGGGCCCAGACGTTGGCCGAGCGGCGGCTGCCGGCGTAGACGATCGGCAGGCGTGGATGCAGCACCTGCAGCTCGGCCAGCACGCGCAGCAGGTGCCCCGGCTGCCAGGCCCCGACGCGCCGTGCGTCGGCGAAGTCGTCGTAGCGCGCCTCCACCACCACGGCCGCGTGCGCGTACGAGGCCAGCTCGGCCAGGCACTGGTGCAGGCCCCGCAGCCGCGACACGTCCACGAGCAGGTTCTCCAGCGACTTGCGCTCCAGCACCGCCGCCAGCCGCTCGCCCTCGAGCAGGGCGTAGTCGCCCACGGGGAGCCGCCGCCGCACGGTCTCGCTGCCGGGGAAGCGCCACGGGTAGCGTTCGGCGGCGTCCACCACGATCGTGAGTCCCTGGGCCGGCCGCAGCTCCACGCGCCCGGCCGAGCGGTGCCCGAGCGCGGCCGCCTGCGTGCGGAAGAACAGCTGCTCGCGGGGGGGGGATCCGTCCGTCTGGGGCTGCTCCACCTTGAGGAACTCGCAGCGCTTGCGCGTGGCCCGGTCCAGCGTGACGGCGAGCTTGCGGCCCAGGCGCGCCAGGTGGGCCACGGGCACGCGCTCCACGGGCTCGAGCCGCTCGCCCTCGGCCGGCGGAGCCGTCTCCCGCAGGCAGAAGATCTGCGACCCCGGCCCGGGCCAGGCGCTCTGCGCCCGCACGGCGAGCACCGTGCGCCCCTCCCGCTCGATGCGGATGCGGAAGGGGAAGCGGCGGTGCCCGGTCCGCTCGACGATCCACTCGTGTCCGGGCGCCATCGACGGGCAGCCTACGCCGCCGGCCGCGGGGCTCCGCGTCTTGTCGCGACGCACGGGCTCCCCGGAGACCGGTGCCGGAGGCTCTCCGACCGCCTCCCCCGACCCCGTGGAGCTCGCGCTCGAGGGGCCCGGCGCGGCCCGGTAGCCCGTGGTCGTGCGTCCGGCGAGCCGCCCTCGGGGTGTACGATCGGCGCATGGTGCGTCGCGCGATCGGCCCGGCCCTGCTCCTCGTGCTGCTGCCGGCCCTGCCGGCCCGCGCGGAGGATCCGCCGGCGGCTCCGCCCGCGCCGCAGGCGCTCGCCGAAGACGAGGTCACGCTCGACAACGGCAGCGTGTTCCGCGGCACGCTGATCGAGGAGGACGACGAGAAGGTCGTGCTCCAGCGCGTCTCCGAGCAGGGCGGGGTGAGCAAGATCACCTTCCCCCGGAAGCGCATCTCCACGCTGCGCCGCGCCGGCCCGCGCGGGCAGGACGGGCCGACGGTGGTCGTCGTGCGCGACGCGTGGTTCCTGCTGCGCTCCGGCGGCGAGATCGTCGGCACCCGCCGGCTCGTGCTGCGCAGCCTGCGCTCGGGGGGCGAGCCCGGCTTCCGGCTCGAGGAGACGATCGTCCAGCTGCCGCAGGGCCGGCGCATCCCCCTGACGCGCATCGAGCGCTCGGAGGACACCGACGCGCGCTTCCTGCCGCGGCGCATGTCGTACCGCGAGGCCCTCGAGCCGGCGGGCGACGACGCCGCGCCCCGCTTCGAGCGCTCGGCCGTGGGCACCGTGCGCGGCAGCGCCTGGAGCGCCTCCTGGCGGCGTGGGGAGGCGCAGGGGACGGCCCAGCTGACGCTGCCGCCCCAGACGCGCGGGCCCCTGGGCCTGCGCGAGCTGCTGCTGCGCGACGAGCGCGTCGCGGGCCTCCATCCCGTGAGCGTGCTCGATCCCGCCCAGGACGGGCTCGTGGACGCCGAGGTGGGCTTCGCGTCCCTGGGGGGCGGGTCCGACCGGCCCGACGAGCTCCACTGGGTCGAGCGCGGCGTGCGGCGCGTGCTGCGCGTGCGGGGCAGCGAGATCCTCGAGGAGTCGCTGGGCGAGGCGCTGCTGGCGGTGCCGACCACCGAGGCCCGGGCCCGGGCCGTGGAGGCCGCGGGCCAGGGGCCGGCCTCGGCGCGCGAGCTGACCTTCGCCGAGCAGGGCCTGACCCTCACCCTGCCCGGGCCGGAGTGGACCGTGACGCGGCCCGTCCCCTCCGTGCTCGACACGGGCTGGCGCCTGCTGGCCCGCCTGGCCTCGGCCCCGCTGACGGCCGACGCGCGCCTGGAATGGGACCCCGAGGGCACGCCGCCCGGCCAGAGCGCGGAGGCCGCCGAGGCCGCGCTGCTCGCGCGCCTGAAGGCCGTGTGCCCCGACCTGGCCGTGGTGCGACGGCGCGCGCCGGTGGAAGGGCTCCCCGGGGCCTTCAGCCTGCTCCTCCTGGGCACCCTCCGCGGGACGGCCCTGTACACGCTGGCCCTCTCGGTGCCGCGGGGAGCGGGGCGCGTCGTGCTGCTGGCGGCCTGCCCCGAGACCGCCTGGGAGGTGGGGCGGCCGGTGCTGGAACGCCTGCTGGCTTCGGTGCGGGGGCTGTAGGGTCTTGGCGTGGCGACCAAGCAGGACCTCGAGCTGGCCAAGCTGCTGCTGAGCAACCGCATCCTGGACGAGGGCGGGTTGCGCCAGGCGCTGGAGCAGCAGGCGGCCTGGCTGCGCGCCGGTCGCGTGGAGCCGCTGCCCGAGGCGCTGTACGCGCTCGACCTGCTGCCCCGGGGCTCGCTCGACGCGCTCTCGGGCCCGGGGCCCGAGCGCACGCAGCCGTTCTCGTCCTACCGCATCGAGGGGGTCCTGGGCGAGGGCGGCATGAGCACGGTGTACGCCGCGGTCTACGTGCCCAACGGCACGCCCGTGGCGCTCAAGGTGCTCAAGCCCATCCCGGCGCTGCGCGGCGACTTCCTCGAGCGCTTCCAGCGCGAGGCGCGGCTGCTCACGCGCCTGGAGCACCCCGGCATCGTCGCCGGCTACGAGGCGCTGAGCGAGTCGGGCTACCACCTGTTCTCGATGGACCGCGTGGCCGGGGCCACCGTGCTGGAGGTGGTCGAGCGGCGCGGCCGGCTGACGAACGCCGAAGCGCTCTCGATCACGCTGCAGATGGCCGAAGCGCTCGACTACCTGCACGCGCAGGGGCTGCTGCACCGCGACATCAAGCCGGGCAACGTGATGGTCGAGGCCGACGGGCGTGCGC
>CAZPOZ010000226.1:0-5507 GCA_964588235.1 uncultured Planctomycetales bacterium | reverse complement strand
CGGCCACGAACGGGGCGCGTTCACCGGCGCCGTGCAGCGCAAGGAGGGGCGCCTCGAGGCGGCCGAGGGCGGCACGGCGTTCCTCGACGAGATCGGCGACACCTCGCCGCGCCTGCAGACGAAGCTGCTGCACTTCCTGGAGAGCGGCGAGTACGAGCGCGTCGGCGGGTCGCGCACGCTCCGGGTGGACTGCCGCATCCTGGCGGCGACGAACCGCGACCTGGAAGCGGCCGTGCGGGCGGGCACCTTCCGCGAGGACCTCTACTACCGGCTGAACGTCGTGCGGCTGGTGGTGCCCCCGTTGCGGGAGCGGCCGGAGGACGTGCCGCTGCTCACGCGGGCCTTCGTGGAGCACTTCGCCGCCGAGCTCAAGCGCCCCGTCCCGGCGCTCGACCCCCGCACGGCCGAGGTGCTGGCGGGCTACGCCTGGCCCGGCAACGTGCGCCAGCTGCGCAACGTGGTGGAGCGCATGGTGGTGCTCTCCGCCGGCGGGCCGCTCACGCCCGACCTGCTCCCTCCGGAGGTGGCCGGGCCCGCGGCCGGGGCGTCGGGCGCGCCGGGCGCGGCCCTCCTGGGCGTGGCCGACGGCCGCCCCCTGCGCGAGGCGCTGCACGCCTTCAAGCGCGCCTACGTCGCACGCGCGCTCGAGGCGGCGGAGGGCAACCAGACGCGGGCCGCTCAGCGTCTGGGCCTGGAGCGCTCGTTCCTCAACCGTCTCCTCAAGGAGCTGGGGCTGCGGGAGGGCGCGCCGCCGGACCCGGCGTAGGATCGGAGGCGATGGCGCCTCCCGCCCCCTGGGACCGTGGCCCACGCCCGCTCCGACGGCGCGTCATCGGTGTCGCGCTCGCGCTGGCCGTGCTCGCCGGCGCCGCCGGCGCCTGGCT
Organism: uncultured Planctomycetales bacterium; assembly: GCA_964588235.1. Taxonomy (GTDB): domain Bacteria; phylum Planctomycetota; class PLA2; order PLA2; family JAEUHO01; genus CAZPOZ01. The sequence continues at coordinate 4,623 of CAZPOZ010000226.1, read as the reverse complement.
GCTGCTCTGCGCCCGGACCGACGCGCCCGACGCCGCCGCGCCCGCGCCTGCGCCGCGCGCCTCGGCGGGCGCCGCGCGCGCGCGCGACGACGGCGACGGGCGCACGCCGCCGCCGCTGGAGCCCGCGCTGGGGCCGGCGCGCCCGGCCCTCGCGCCGCCGGGCTCCGCGGCGCCCGCCCCGCGTCGCGTGCGCGGGCGGGTGGTGGACGAGCAGGGCGCCCCGGTGGGCGGGGTCCTCCTCCGGCTGCGCGAGCGCCGGTCGATCCCCGGCGCCTCCGGGCGCGCGCCCCACGAGGGGCACGGCGGGGGGGGCTCGTTCCGGGGGCGCGCGCAGCCGGTGGAGCTGCCCGTCGGACCCGACGGCCGCTTCGAGGCGGAGGTGCCCGCGGGCACGGCGCTGCTGCTCGAGGCGCACGCCGAGGGGTGGTTGAGCGCGGCGACGCTGCTCGTGGCCGACGCCACCGGCGAGGTCGTGCTGCCGCTCGTCCGTCCGCGGAAGGTGGAAGGGGTCGTGCTGGACCTGGTCTCCGGCCGGCCCCTGCGCGGGGCGCGCGTGACGGGCTCGCCCCAGGGCGCGGCGCCGTTCCCCGCGCCGCCCTTGGTGACCCACACGGGAGAGCAGGGCGAGTTCACGCTCGAGGGCCTGCCGCCCGGGCCCGTGCTGGTCGAGGGCCATCTGCCCTTCCTCAGCGAGGCCGGGCCCGCGCTGGAGGCGGCCCGCCGGCTGCCGCCTCCCGGCCTGTCCCCGTCCGGCGCGGTGCGGGCGGAGGCCGGCGACGGCGCTCGGGTGACGTTGCGCGTCTGGGCGGGGTACCGCATCGAGGGCGAGGTGCGGGGACCGTCGGGTCGCCCGGCGCGCGCGCCGCTGCGGCTGAGCCTCTACGCCCGCGACCCGGCCGGGCGCCCCAACCCCCGGGCGAGGCTGCTGGCCCACCTGGGCCCGGGCGAGCCCTTCGCCTTCGTGGAGCTGCCCGGCGGCCGCTTCGACCTCCACGTGGAGCCGCGCGGGCCCGACGAGGATGGGGCGGAGCTCGCCCCGGCCTGGCTGCGCGACGTGGCCGCGGGCGCCACGGGTCTGGCGCTGAGCCTGGAGGCCGGGGTGCGCCTGCGCATCCGGCGCGTCGAGCCCGGTGGCCGGCCCCTGCGCACCGCCGAGGGTTGGGTGCTCGTCGAGCCCGAGGACGGGCCCGAGGGCGCTCCCGACGGCGTCGGGGCGGTCTTCGACGGCGACGCCTGGGTCACCGAGCCGCTCCCGGCGGGGCGGCGCCACCGCGTGCTGGCCGGGGGCGTCCCGGGTCGCGCCCGGGGGCGCACGACGGGCGTCGTGCCGAGGCCCGGTCCCCCCGCCCAGGACCCCGTGCTGGTGGAGCTGGCGCCGGCCGGCCGGATCGTCGGCCGGGTGCTGACCGTCGAAGGCGCTCCCGCGCCGGCACGGATCCCGGTGCGGGCGTTCGCGGAGGTGCCCGGCGCGGACCCGCGCCTGGCCGAGGCCGTCGCCACCACCCTGACGGACCCCGAGGGGCGGTTCGAGCTCGCGGGCCTGGGCCCGGGCCCGTTCCGGCTGCTGGCGGGGGGCGCGGGCGCCGCGTGGGCGCCGGCCGGGACGGAGGCCGGGCTGCAGGTCGGCGGGGGCGAGGCCACGCTGCGCGTCCGTCCCGGCGCCACGCTCAGCGGGCGGCTGGTGTCACCCGCAGGAGCGCCGCTGCCCGACGCGCTGCTGCTCGCGTACGGGCCCGAGGGGCTGCCGACCGTGATGGCGCGCACGGCCGACCTGGACGGCTTGTTCCTGTTGGCCGGGCTGCCGCCGGGTCCCGTGTCGCTCGCGCTGCGCCGCGGCGACCAGCTGGTGGTGTTGGGCTCCTACGCGGCACCCGCCACACGCCTGCGCGTGGTCGCGCCCGGCGGCTGAGCGCCCACGGGGGCCGGGGGGGCGCCTCGGCAACCTGTTGGCCGGGACCTCCGTCCGGGTCGGCGCCGGACCCGCGCCCGCGAGGCGGGCCGCCGCGCTACCACGGGCAGAGCCACGGAGCCCGATGCGCCTGTTCGACGAGCCCCTGCCCGCCGGCCGCGGCGCGCCCGCGTCCACGGCCGGCCCTTTCGAGCTCCTGGCCCGCTCGACGCGCCCGGCGGCCGCCGCGCTCCGCGGGGTCTACGAAGCCTGGTTCGCCCTCTACCCCGAGCCCCACCGGACCGCGCTGGCGACGGCGCTGCGCGAAGGCGACGCCCCCGCCCAGCGCCGCGCCGCCTTCGAGCTGTTGGTCTGCGCGCTGCTGCACGGCGCGGGCTGGGAGGTGGAGCTGCGGCCCGCCCTGGCGGGCACCGCCGAGCGTCCCGACCTGCGCGCCTGGGGCCCGGGCGGCCGGGAGCTGCTCGTCGAGCTGGCCACCGTGGAGCCCGAGCGCACCGCGCAACAGCGCCAGCAGGGGCTCGAGGCCCTGCGCAGCGCCCTGGACCGGCTGCCGCTGCGCAGCTGGCGGGTGAGCCTGTCCGTGGAGCAGCTGGGCACCGCGCGCGACGAGCCCGAGCGCATCGCGGCTGCGGTCGGCCGCTGGCTGGCCACGCTGGCCCCGGCTCCGGGCGGGAGCGCCCCGGCGGCTGCGGTGATGGACTGGGACGAGCGCGGCTGGCGGCTGCGGCTGCGCGCGTCGCCCCGGCAGGCCGCGGGGGGGGAGGACGCCGGCTCCCTGGTGACCACGTGGAGCTACGCGCCCGACGCGGAGGAGGTCGCGCGGGTGCGGGGGGCGCTGGCGCGGCACCAGCGCTCGTACGGGCGCCGGGCGACCCCCGTGCTCGTGGCCCTCAACGTCGTGGAGGCCGGGCTCGACGACGACCTCGTCCTGGACGGCCTGCTGGGCCGCCTGGGCCGCGGGGGCCTCGAGCCGGCGGTGCCGGCCGTGCGGCACGGGGGCGCGGGCGGGGCCTCCGGGTGGTACGGCGTGGCCGGGCTCGAGAACCGCGCCGTGAGCGCCGTCTGGTTCTGCGAGCACGAGCCGGCGCGACGTCCGGCCCCGCGCTACGAGACGCTGGTGCACGTGCCCCGCGCGCGGCTGCCCCTGCCCGGCGCCTGGTGGCCCCTGCGGCAGCTGCTCGTGGAGCCCGCCCAGCAGGCCGTCGTGGCCTGGGCCGGGCGCCCCGCCGACCAGGTGCTACCCCACGCGGTCGCGCCCGGCGGAGCGGGGCCGGCGGCGTAGGCCGATCGGCCGGACCGGCGTCGGACCGTTCGTGGCAGCATGGGGCGGTCCCATGTGCCGCTTCACGCTCTACCTCGGCGACCCGATCCGGTTGTCCTCCCTGGTGACCGAGCCGCACCGCTCGCTCATCCGTCAGTCGTTCGCCAGCCAGGAGCGCGAGGAACCGCTCAACGGCGACGGCTTCGGCATCGCCTGGTACGCGCCCGACCTGGAGCCGGAGCCGGCCCTGTTCCGTTCGATCACGCCGGCCTGGAACAACCGCAACCTGCAGCACCTCGCGCGCGTGGTGCGCAGCCCCTGCATCCTGGCCCACGTGCGCGCCGCCACGCAGGGCAGCGGCGTGGACGAGACGAACTGCCATCCCTTCGTGCGCGGCCGCTACGCCTTCATGCACAACGGCGACGTCGGCGGCTTCGCCGCCGCGCGGCGTCGCTTCGCCGCGCGGCTCTCCGACGCGGCCTACGGGCAGCTGGAGGGCACGACCGACTCCGAGCACCTGTTCGCGCTGTTCCTCGACCGGCTGGCGCCGTACGGCGACGAGCCCGCGCTCGACGACCTGGCCGACGCGCTGGAGACGGCCTTCCGGGAGGCGCTGGAGCTGTCCGTCGCCGGCGGGCGCGGCGAGCCCTCGTTCCTCAACGTGGCGGTCAGCGACGGGCGACGGGCGATCGTGAGCCGCGTGACCACCGACGACCCCTCGACGGCCGAGTCGCTCTACGTCTACGCGGGCGCGCGCTACCTCTGCTCGGACGGGTTCTGCCGCCTGATCGCCGAGCCGGGGCACGCCGGCTCGGTCCTGGTCAGCAGCGAGCCGCTGAGCGCGGACGCCGGCTGGAGCGCGCTGCCCCCCAACTCGCTGCTGCTGATCGACGAGGACCGCTCGGTGCGCGTGCGCCCGTTCCGGTCGTAGCGGGGCCGGAGCGCAGGCCCGCGGCGCCCGTCGGCGCGGGGATGCATACGAACAAGACGCGTACGTGACCTCGGCGCGCCGCGGAAGGTGGAATTCGGTGCCAGGGCCCCGGGAGTGTGGTCTACTTCCCCGGTCGCACGGACCCTGCGGACCGTGCGGCGTTCGAGCGGAGGTCACGTTCGCTGCCTGCGCGCCCTGCGGCGTGCAGCTTCGACCGCGAGGCCGATTCGAGAAGGCCGTCACGCAGGTCGGATGTCCTCCCTTCTTTGCGCGCTTCTTCCTCTCTGCGCACGACCCGGTTCGATCCTCGGCACGACGGCGTGCGCTCGCTGGCGCGTCCGTCCGCGTGCGCGCGCCCCGCTCGCGGCGCGCAGGTCGGCCGCGAGCCCCGGGTCCTCCGCACCGCCTCGTCTCCCCTTGCGCCGCGCACGCGTGCCGGGACCGTCCCGGCGGCGCGCGACGGCGCCGGCGCCCGCCCCGTCGGGCGGGTGTGGTTCAACTGGAACGCAACGTCACATGGGT